>JANNSW010000388.1:0-2766 GCA_031403055.1 Hyphomicrobiaceae bacterium
TAGGCCGCCAGGCGGCGCAGGATCAGGGAAGCATTGGTGCCGCCGAAACCGAAAGAATTGCTCAGCACCGTGTCGACGCGCTTCCGCTTGGCATTGTGGGGGATCAGATCGATCGCCGTCTCGACCGAGGGATTGTCGAGATTGAGCGTCGGGGGCATCACGTTGTCACGGATCGCCAAGGTCGAGAAAATGGCCTCGACCGCACCCGCTGCCCCCAGCAGATGGCCGATCGCCGACTTGGTCGAGGACATCGACAGCTTGCCGGCCGCATTGGCGAACAGCCGCTCCACGGCACCGAGCTCGATCTCGTCGCCCAACGGAGTGGAGGTGCCATGGGCATTCACATAGTCGATGTCGCTGGGATCGATGCCGGCGCGCTTGACCGCTGCCTTCATGCAGCGATAGGCGCCGTCGCCATTGGATGCGGGCGCGGTGATGTGATGGGCATCGCCCGACAGGCCGTAGCCGATCACCTCGGCATAGATGCGGGCGCCACGGGCCCTGGCATGCTGGAGCTCCTCGAGCACGACGATGCCGGCGCCCTCGCCCATCACGAAGCCGTCGCGGTCCCGGTCATAGGGGCGCGAGGCCAGTTGCGGCCGATCGTTGAAACCGGTGGACAACGCCCGGCAAGCTGCGAATCCCGCCAGCGCCAACCGGCAGATCGGGCTCTCGGAGCCGCCCGCGACCATGACGTCGGCATCGCCGATCTGCACGAAGCGCGCGGCATCCCCGATCGCATGGGCGCCAGTCGAGCAGGCGGTGACCACGGCGTGGTTGGGCCCTTTGAGCTTGTGCTTGATCGAGACATGACCCGACGCGAGGTTGATCAGCCGGCCGGGGATGAAGAAGGGAGAGATCCGTCTCGGCCCCTTCTCGGCGAGCAGAAGCGCTGCCTTCTCGATGCCTTCGAGGCCCCCTATCCCAGAGCCGATCAGGACGCCGGAGCGCTCCTGCTCGTCGTCGGTCTTGGGGTGCCAGCCGGCGTCGGCCAATGCCTGGTCGGCAGCGGCAACCGCGAAAACGATGAAATCATCGACCTTGCGCTGCTCCTTGGGCTCCATCCACTGGTCGGCATTGAAGGAGCCTGCCGTGCCGTCGCCACGCCGAACCGGGCAGGCGATCTGACACGAGATGTCCGACACCTCGAAGGTCTCGATGCGCTTGGCGGCATTGCGGCCAGCCAGAAGCGCCGTCCAGCTCGCCTCTACGCCGCATCCAAGTGGCGTCACGAGGCCGAGCCCAGTGATGACGACCCGTCTCATGCGTTCCCCTGCTCACAACTCCAAAACGGCTGGAAACCGCCGGCCGCGAGCCGAGGCGCCGCCGCGATCGGTCGATCTTTCGTGCCCTGGCCACGCATGCCCGGACCCAATCAGGCGGCATTCTTCTCGAGGAACCGCACCGCGTCGCCGACCGTGAGAATGGTCTCGGCGGCATCGTCGGGGATCTCGCAACCGAACTCTTCCTCGAACGCCATCACCAGCTCGACCGTATCGAGGCTGTCGGCACCGAGATCGTCGAGAAAGCTCGCGTTCTCCGTCACCTTCTCCGCCTCGACGCCGAGATGCTCGACGACAATCTTCTTAACCCGATCTGCGACGTCGCTCATATCTCGATAGCCTCACGTTGTTGGGAATTCGACCGGACACCACGATTTGCTCGACAGGTCCATGCAGGGATTGCCTGGGCAGCGCAATGGACGGTCCGTCGCACCGGATGAAAACGTCTGGAAAACCACTCCCCCGTTGGATTCCGGCGCTCTAACACACTTTCCGAGGCTTTGCCAGCAAGCCCCGGCGGGCCAATTCTTCGGATTCGCGAGCGAATGGAACCGAATCAGATCATGGCCATTCCACCATTGATATGAAGGGTTTGTCCGGTCATGTAGCCGGCTTCCCGGCTGGCAAGATAGACGGCGGCGGCGGCGATATCGCTCGCCTCGCCGAAGGTGCCGGAGGGAATCATCTGCGCAACCTGCTCGATCTGCTTCTCGTTCAGCGCTTGCGTCATCGCCGTCTTGATGAAACCGGGCGCGATGCAGTTCGCCGTGATGCCGCGAGGCGCGACCTCGCGCGCGATCGATTTCGTCATGCCGATCATGCCGGCCTTCGAAGCCGCGTAGTTTGCCTGGCCCGGGTTGCCGATGACGCCGCTGATCGAGGTGATGTTGATGATGCGCCCGAACCGGCGCTTGATCATGCCGCGCACGGCGCTGCGGCAGAGGGCAAAGGCCGAGGTCAGGTTGACGTTCATGACGCGATCCCAGTCGTCGTCCTTCAGCAGCATGAAGAGATTGTCCTTCGTCACACCGGCATTGTTGACGAGGATGTCGAGGTGGCCGAGCGCGGCTTCAGCCTGCTTGGCGAGCCCGGCCACCTCGACGCGATTGCCGAGATCGCAGGGGATGATGTGCACCCTGCTGCCGAGCTCGGCGGCGAGGGCCTCGAGCTTGTCCGCCTTGGTGCCGGAAATGACGACGGTCGCGCCCTGGGCATGAAACGCGCGGGCGATGGCGCCACCGATACCCCCGGTTGCACCGGTCACCAATGCGCCCCTGTCGCTCAGATCGAACATGCCAGTCGCCTCCGCTCGTAGGAATTCGAATTCAGCTCCGCAGACCGTCGGCGAGCGCCTCGATCTCCTCGGGCGTGCCCACGGGCCTCGCCACCAGGGAGGGAGCGATGCGGCGTGCCAGCCCCGACAGCACCTTGCCGGCGCCGATCTCGCAGACCTCGGTGACGCCGGCGTCCGCCATATGGGCGA
>JANNSW010000389.1:0-1996 GCA_031403055.1 Hyphomicrobiaceae bacterium
GGGCAGCGCCATCCTGGCGACGTAGTGCAGATAGGCCGCGAGCGCGTGCATGCCGCCGACGCCCACCGCAAAAACCCGCCTCGCCTTGCGCAACGTATCGGCGGCTTCCTTCAATGTCGCCAGATCGTTGCCGCGAAACGCATGCTCGATATTGGCGAGGATCGCGCCAGCCATACCGCCCAGCACCTGGGCGGCGCGGCCACCTTCCGGCAGGCGCTGCAGCCACTCCGCCCGGGTAACCAGATCGGTTCCGGCCGATCGGACCGCCTGCTGAAACACGTTGCGGAAGCCGTCATAACTTTCGAAACCGGCGGCCTTGGCGAGCCTCACCATGGTCGATGGCGGTACGCCCGCGTCGCTCGCGAGGCTGCGCATCGACTTGATCGCCACGTCCTCGGGACGGTCGAGCACGTGGCGCGCCGCGGTCTGCAGCTTGGGCGACAGCTCGCGGTAGCTGCGTGTCAGCCAGCCGATCAGGTCTTTGAGGCTGGTCGGTGAAGACGGGGACGCGGACATTCTGGGCAGCACATCTGGTTCGCAGGCCAGCGACTATGATGCATTTGTGCCGCCGCTGCCAGCCCCGATGAGCTTCCAGCTCCAGCATGAGAGCCGATGGCTCAGCTGGGCACCACCACATCCTCCTCGCCGTCGGTCTGGGGCCGGAACGGGGTCCGCCCCATCCAAGGCTGCAACTGGATGTGCTGAAGCCAGTCCTTAACACTCGGGATCCAGCCGAGATCATCGGTGACGTGCTGCTCGCCAATGCTGCGAACAGGGACCGGCTTTCCCTCACTGTTGGTGATCGTAGGCCCGAACATCGCTTGGCACAGAAATATGCCTTCGCTGTGGTGCCGGAGAGCTCGATGACGGACGTCGGCGAGATGCGCCTTGCTCTCGTCGAACCAGTCGTGGATAGCGAGATAGTCCTCGGACTTTCCGCCGAAGAGGCGGGCCGAGCGCACGGCGTGATGGTACGGATGCGCCATCAGCTTTTCTCGCGATCGATCTGGATGTTCTCGACGACGGGCTCGGCGTTCGGATCGTCGACGACCAGCCCCGCCTCGAAGTCGATTGTGAAGGCGCCGAACAATGACATGGGTCCATTGCCGAAGTTGCCGCCACCGAGCATGAGCTCGGCGCCGAATTCGGCCAATCCGTTACGCACGGCGTTGCGCAGGAGCCGCTCGGCAGGGGCGCTCCAGTAGTCGGAGCCCGGTGGACGCCTCCGTTTGAAGAGACTGCGAAGCGCCGGCTCCAGCTCGACGACGTCCATGCGCCGCAGGATCTCGTCGACGCCGAGCCGGGATCCATCGCGCAGGACGACGTGATCGAGCCAGGCGAACGACTCATCGTTGCCTCCATCGTAGCGGCAGTAGGCCTTTGTCGCACCGAGGGCTCTGAGCTTGGGGAGCACCACCCTCATATCGTCGGCAGGCGTCGGTCTGGCCACGACTTGGCGTGCCGGTCGGCGGAGCAGCCCGCGCAGAAATCCGATGAGATCCGGCTTGTGTGCCGGCTTCTCTGCACGAGGGAAGTGAAGCGTTTCCTGCAAGCTGAATCGAACCGGATCACCCGCGCCACCGAACTCAGGCGGCGGCAGATACTCGAAATCCCTCAGCTTCGGCGGACTGTCGTCATCAAGCCGGTCAGGACGCTCATGATCATAAACGAAAGGCATCAAGTCCTTCCTCCTGTGAGCGGCGAACGATCAGGCCGCCGGGCTACCTTCCGCCAGCCACAGCGCGAACGCGTAGGCGAGCGCCACCTCCTTCAGATGCTCGAAGCGGCCGGAGGCGCCGCCGTGACCAGCTCCCATGTTGGTCTTCAGCAGCAGTGGATTGGAATCCGTCTTCATCGCACGCAACTTGGCCACCCACTTCGCCGGCTCCCAATAGGTGACGCGCGGGTCGGTGAGGCCCGCCATGGCCAGGATCGCCGGATAAGCCTTCGCCGCCACGTTGTCGTAGGGCGAATAGGCGCGGATCGTCGCGAAATC
>JANNSW010000390.1:0-6503 GCA_031403055.1 Hyphomicrobiaceae bacterium
TTCAAGCTCGCGGGGCTCTTTGGCATTGCGATCGCGGTGACGACGATGCTCGCGCTCGCCGGCATGATCGTCGCGCTCGACGCCTTCGGCCCCGTCACCGACAATGCGGGTGGCATCGCCGAGATGGCCGGCCTGCCCAAGGAGACACGCAAGACCACCGACGCGCTCGACGCGGTCGGCAACACCACCAAGGCCGTCACCAAGGGCTATGCCATCGGCTCGGCGGGCCTGGGCGCACTGGTGCTGTTCGCCGCCTACAGCGAGGACCTGAAGCATTTCATCGAGATCGCGCAACCGGGCTCGATGTTCTCCGGCCTCGTGGTCGACTTCTCGCTGTCGAACCCCTACGTGGTCGTCGGCCTCCTGTTCGGCGGACTGCTGCCCTACCTGTTCGGCGGCATCGCCATGACCGCGGTTGGACGTGCGGCCAGCTCGATCGTGGTCGAGGTGCGCCGTCAGTTCAAGGAAAAGCCCGGCATCATGAAGGGCACCGAGAAGCCTGACTACGCCCGCGCCGTCGACTTGCTGACGAAGGCGGCGATCCGCGAGATGATCATTCCCTCGCTGTTGCCGGTGCTCTCGCCGCTGGTCTGCTTCTTCGTGATCCAGTGGATTGCGGGCACGGGCCACGCCTTTGCCGCGCTCGGCGCCATGCTGCTCGGCGTGATCGTGAACGGGCTGTTCGTCGCGATCTCGATGACGGCGGGGGGCGGAGCCTGGGACAACGCGAAAAAGGCGTTCGAGGACGGCTTCGTCGACCAGGATGGCAAGAAGCACATGAAGGGGTCGGAAGCCCACAAGGCCTCCATCACCGGCGACACGGTCGGCGATCCCTACAAGGATACGGCCGGCCCCGCGGTCAACCCGATGATCAAGATCACCAACATCGTGGCGCTGCTGCTGCTGGCGGTGCTGGCACGCTGAGGGCTCGGTGAGCGCGTGGAATAGGGGCGATCCGAACGGGTCGCCCCTTGATCGCCGGCGATCCAGTTTGACTGCCCTCGGCGCTCACCTATAGTGCCGCGCCATGACGATGATCGCCACCCTGGATCTGCCGCCTGACGGCCTCGGCGCGCTTGCGGGCGTGCCGCCGGGCGCACGCGTGGTCGTGGCCATGTCGGGCGGCGTCGATTCTTCCCTGGTAGCGGCTCTTGTCAGGAAGGCGGGCTATGAGGCGGTCGGCATCACGCTCCAGCTCTACGACCATGGCGCGGCAACCGCCAAGAAGGGCGCCTGCTGCGCCGGCCAGGATATCCATGATGCCCGCCGGGTGGCCGAGACGATCGGCATCCCCCATTACGTGCTCGACTACGAGGCGCGGTTCAAGGCGTCGGTGATCGACCGCTTCGCCGACTCCTACCTCAAGGGCGAGACGCCGATCCCCTGCGTTGCCTGCAACCAGACGGTCAAGTTCCGCGACCTGCTGGAGGTCGCACGCGATCTCGGCGCCGCCGCGCTCGCCACGGGCCACTATGTCGAGAGCCGGCCTGGCCCGCGCGGCTTCGAGCTCCATCAGGCGGCCGACACTGACCGCGACCAGAGCTATTTCCTGTTCCAGACGACGCAGGCCCAACTCGATTATCTGCGCTTCCCGCTCGGACCTTTGCGCAAGGCTGAGGTGCGGGCGCTGGCGCATGAGCTGGCGCTGCCCGTCGCCCAGAAGCCCGACAGCCAGGACATCTGCTTCGTGCCCAGCGGGCGCTACAGCCAAGTGATCGAGCGGTTGCGGCCGGGCGCGGCGGAGCCCGGCGCGATCGTCGATATGGACGGGCGTGTGCTTGGTCGCCACGACGGTATCATCAACTTTACGATCGGGCAGCGGCGGGGCTTGCGGATCGCGTCGAGCGAGCCGCTGTTTGTCGTGCGGCTCGATGCCGTGCGCCGCGAGGTCGTGGTCGGCCCGCGCGAGGCACTGTTGCGGCATCGCATCCGCCTGCGCGACGTCAATTGGCTGGGTGGCGAGCTCCGTGATGGGCTGCGGATCGCCGCCAAGATCCGCTCGACCGGCGTGGCCGAGCCGGCGACCCTCGCAATCGAGCCGGGGGGCGAATTCATGGTCACGCTCGATGCCGGCGAGCACGGGGTCTCGCCGGGTCAGGCCTGCGTGCTCTACGCGAGCACTTCGCCGCGCTCGCGCGTGCTGGGCGGTGGTTTCATCACGTAGGCTGGGCTGAGGCCGTTTCAGGCCGAAGCCCAGCGCCCGGGATGCCGGGCTCCAGCCGATGGCCTCGCCACCAGCCTACGAGGCAACGACCTCACGCCACCTTGCGCGCCGACTTCATGAACTTCTTCATGTCGTCGCGGGCGAACTCCTTGATTTTACGCTTGGATTCGACTTTCTGCAGCTTCTGATGCCGCTTGCAGTGGGTGAGGAATGTCGTCAGCTCGGCATCGAGCATGCCGCGGGCTTCCGCCATCTGCACCAGCTTGAAGTCGGGCGCGAAATTGCCTTCGACGATGACGCCGCCCTCGTCGGTCGGGGCAATGTCCCAGCCGATCAGTGGGATATCGGCGAACACGCGTGCGCCGTCGAGCGCGAGCTTGACGACCGAGTCGAAGGCGGGGATCGCCGTGCCGACCAGCTGATGGCCGGTATCGGGATGCACCTCGTGCTCGCGCTGATCGAGCGCAACACCCGAGATCGCACGCGTGATGCAGCCAGTGTTGTAATCGACTGCCGCCAGGATGTTGCCCTTCCGCCAGAAGTTGTCGGCCATGTTCTTGGCCGCCGGCACCTTCCAGACGATGCGGAATGGCTTAGGTCCGTCCTCGCCCATGAGGGTATAGATGCGCACGGTGGCGATCCGGTCGCCGCAGATCGCGCGCACGCCCTCGTGCGGCTTCACCCGCTCCTGGAACAGATAGCCGTCGCCGAAATGGGTGACGATGTCGTTGCTGAAGGCTTCGACCTTCATGCTCTTGCCGTTGAGCAGCATCACCCGGTCGCCCTCGCGATCGTAGCCAACCGCGCTTGCCGAGCCGAGTGACAACGACGATGATTTCGGCTTGGCGAAGAACGGGTAGCTCGCCGGATCCTCGAGGAACGCGCGCAGATCCTCGCGCGAGGTGAGCATGCGCTTCGAGCGCACGGCAAGGTCGCGGCTGAAATAGGCCTTGGTCTGGATCACGGGCAAGCCATAGCCGCCGAGCAGCGTGTCGAAGGCGAGCTTGTCGCTCATCGGCCCAAACCAGTGCGAGGAGGTGTTCGCCTGCAACCAGACCTCGCGCATGCCCTTCATGCCGGCAAAGCTCGACTTCTCGGATTTGAGCGCCTTGTCGTCGAACAGCCGCAGCGTGAAGTACTCTTCCGTTGCGATCTTGCCGGGACCGAAGGCGAGGCGCGCGATCTCGCCGACGATGCCGTGCAATGACTTGCCGTAGCGCTGCGAGATGGTCTTCAAGAGGACTGGCAGCGACAGCGCCTTCTCGGCCTCGGCGAGGTCGAGCACTTGGTTCTTCGTCTCGGGCGCGGGTGTTTCGGCAGCGGCGTCGGGGGCGGCAGCGGTCATCTGGGGCCTCGGCAAGCGTTGGAGGGGCTTTGCCGGATCATCGCCCGCTTTGGTAAAGCAGGCGCTAACGTACTCTAACCAATAGATAAACTCCCGCGGCCTACATTGCCTCCGCGCCGCGGCCGATGGCGGCGATGCCGGTGCGCGACACTTCCACCAGGCCGACGCTCATCATCAGCTTGATGAAGCGCTCGATCTCCTTTACCTCGCCCGTCAGCTCGAAGATGAAGGAGTTGAGGGAAGCATCGATCGTACGCGCCCCGAAGGCTTCGGCGAGCCTGAGCGCCTCGACCCGCTTCTCGCCGGTGCCCGCGACCTTGATCAAGGCGAGCTCACGCTCGATCGCATCGGTCATCACGGTCAAGTCGGTCACCCGATGCACCGGCACCATCCGCTCGAGCTGATGCTTGATCTGGGCGAGCACCATCGGCGTGCCGCGGGTGACGATGGTGAAACGCGAGAGGTGCTTCTCGTTCTCGGTCTCCGAGACAGTCAGCGTTTCGATATTGTAGCCGCGCCCCGAGAACAGGCCCGCGATCCGCGACAGCACGCCAGGCTCGTTGTCGACGAGCACGGAAAGCGTGTGCGATTCGACCGCTTCCCGGATGGTCTGGCTGGGGTAATGGCTCTGGGTCGAATGCTGGGTCATGGGGCTCCCGGGAAAGCTGCGTTGCGGACTCGGTCCAACTCTGATATCACTGCGCGGCATGCATTGATATCACAGCACAGGAGGTTCATGTTGGGACAACTCGTGGTGCGCAAACTCGATGACGATGTCAAGGTTCGATTGCAGCAGCGGGCAAAGCGAAACGGCCGCAGTCTCGAAGCGGAGGTTCGCGAAATCCTGTCCGGCGTGGTTGCGGCGGAGGCAGCCGAGCTTGGCGAGTGCGAGGGGTTCGGCACGAGGATGCATCGGCATTTCGCGGAGGGCGGGCTGACGAAAGAGGAATCGAGTCTGCTCGACGAAGCGATCGAGGAGGTGCGACGTGGCAGCATGCCCCGCGAACCCGGCTTGGTGTGATGCTGATACTCGACACCAACGTCGTTTCCGAGATCACCCGAAGCGAGCCTGACGCTCGCGTCTTGAGCTGGCTCGACCGCCAGGACGAGAGCGTGCTGTTCACGACCGCCGTCACGATTCATGAGATGCGCTTTGGCATCGAGTGTCTGCCCGAGGGGCGCCGCAGACGTGCTCTGGCCAGGTCGTTCGAGCGCCTGCTGCAAGAGGGCTTCGGCGGGAAAGTGCTGAACGTCGACGAGAGCACGGCGCGCCAGTCCGGCAAGTTCCAGGCCCACCGCAAGCGCATCGGCCAGCCGATCAATCTAGCTGACTGCTTGATTGCCGGCATCGCCGCGACGTGGCAAGCGCGGCTGGTCACGCGCAATGTCAAGGATTTTGGCCATCTCGACCTTGGCGTCATCAATCCCTGGCCCGACTGACGGCCGTATCTTCGGCCCGCGATCGCCTCACCCGTCGATCCGCCCTGGGCAGCCGGCGCTGTCGAAGGCGGCGTTCAGCCGGTGGGACGTCAGGATGAAGGCACGCGCGTGGGCGAGCAGCCGGTTGCATTCGTCGGCGCCGAGCGACTCGACACAGTGCGGCTTGATTGTCGACAGGGCGCCGAGGGCCTTGGCCTTGCTCGGCACGCCGCCGCCCACGGTCGCCGCATAGCGCATCAGCAGCACCGGGCTCTTCTGGCGAACCTCGCCGACGAGGCTCGAATAGCCGGCGCTGTATTGCGACTTCAAGGCGTTGCAACTCTCAGCCGACTTGCCCGAAGCATGACTGAACCCCAACGCGACGCTCGCGAGCGCCAACGCTGCGATCAATGGCTTGCCCTTGGCCATTCCACCCCCCTGACGTGTCGTTGACTTGGACGGAGCCAGACCAGCCCCCCGAATGTGGCCCGAGCAAGGAGCTTGCTCGCGCTGTCCCCTGAAACCCGCATTGCGCCCGCCATGAGCAAGCATCGTGCCGTTTGCGAGCCGCGAGGCAATCGAGCGACCCGAACACGGTTAACGGCGAGCTGGTCCTTGCGGCACGGAAGCCGCTGTGATATCTTTCCAAAGAAACGATATCATGGAGGCGGCATTGGCCCAGCTCGTCGTGCGCAATCTCGATCCGGAGGTGAAGGAGCGCCTGCGTGCCCGCGCCAAGCGCCTCGGACGCAGTCTCGAGGCGGAGGCTCGCTCGATTCTCGCCGAGGCCGCCCAAGCCGAGCTGCCTGTCGTGCCCGAGCTGGGCTTCGGAACCCGTTTGGCGGCGCACTTTCGCGGAATAGGAGTTGAGCTCGATCTATCGACCTTTCGCGGCAGGCCGCTGCGCGGGGTCGATTTCGACAAATGATCGTGCTCGACACAAATGTCGTGTCGGAACTCATGTCCATGGCGCCGGCCGAACAAGTCGTTAGCTGGATCGATCGTCGTCGGAGCCAGTTGATATGTACAACGGCTGTTACAGTCATGGAGATCCGCACCGGCATACTCAAGTTGCCCAAGGGGCGCCGCAAGTCGGATCTCGAGAGAGGGTTTGCGGATGCACTGAGTGTGACAATGCACGATCGCATTTTGCCTTTCGATCTTGCGGCAGCCGAGGCGACCGCCGAGTATGTCGAGCAGCTGCGGCGCAGCGGCTATTCGATCGAGACAGTCGATGCGCAGATTGCCGGCACGGTCATCGCCTGCCGTGCACGTTTGGCGACGCGCAACACCTCTCACTTTCCAGAGCTTGCCGTCGCGACCCTCAACCCATGGACGGACTGATCGCTCGGCCACGGCGCGAAGCCCGGACATCCAGCCATGGTGTCGCAATCCGCAACGCGGACGCCATCGTGCGGAGTCAAGCCGTGGGTCACACCAGCACCCTGCCCTCCTTGCCGACCGCCCGCGCGATCTCCTCGTCGGGCACGTCCTCGCCCAGCAGCATCTCGTTGTGGGCCTTGCCCGAGGGGATCATCGGGAAGCAATTGGCGAGCGCGGAGACCCGGCAGTCGA
>JANNSW010000391.1:0-5613 GCA_031403055.1 Hyphomicrobiaceae bacterium
CCAAGGGCAAGCGCTGCGCCGTGTTCAACTCGTTCGATGTCGACGCTGAGTCGGCGTGGATCCAGCACGACTACAAGAACGTCGACCGCTCGGTGACGATGTCGTTTGGCGGCTACGAGGACCGTGTCGCGATCCCGAAGATCCTCGAATATCTGCGTTCGATCAAGCTGAAATCGACGTTTTTCATCCCCGGCTGGGTGGTCGAGGCGCACACGAAGATGTGCGAGTCGATCGTCAAGGACGGCCACGAGATCGGCCATCACGGCTATCTGCACAAGCAGCCAGATCCTGCCGATTTCGAGCACGACCAGGAGGAAATTGATAAGGCGCTGGAGGTGTTGAAGCGGGTGCTGGGCGTCACGCCGGTCGGCTATCGCGCGCCATCGGGCGAGAACTATGACGCCCTCCTCAAGCACTTGCGCGATCGCGGCATAGTCTACTCGACGTCCTTTCGCGACGACATCCGCCCGTATCGTCATCGCATGCGCGACGGCTCGGCGGGCCCGGTCGAACTGCCGGTCAACATGTCGTTCGACGATTGGCACTACGGCATGTCGAACCGCTTCAGCCCGCAGCCGATGTTCCCTAAGGAGCATGTGCTGTCGATCTGGAACGGCGAACTCGACCAGACGCGCGAATGGGGCGGTCTCGTCACCATGGTGCTGCATCCGCAAGTCACGGGACGTCCGATGCGGCTCGGCATCTTCCGCGACTTCATTGCGCGCGCGCGGCTTCGGTGACGTGTGGTTGCCGACCGGCCAGGAGATCGCGAACCACTTCATCGCGTGCGAGAAGGCGGCGAAGTGATGAGTAACGGTGGATGTTCGGGCTCCGACCGATCGCAACTCGCCAACGTGGCCAGGCAAGCGCAGGCTGTGCTCGGGGTCGAGAAGCTCGAGGCGGTCGCCGATCACGGCTACTACAACAGCCCGTAGATCCTGGCCTGTCACGAGGCGGGGATCACCACCGTGACGTTGCCAAAGCCGATGACGTCAGGCGCCAAGGCGGCCGGTCGCTTTGGCAAGCAGGACTTCGTCTATCTCGGCGACGAGGACGCCTACCGCTGCCCGGCCGGTGATAAGCTGAGCCCCAGGTGCGCAGGACAGAGGCGATCGCCATCCTGGCGCCGAGATGCTCGGGGTCGGCGACAATGGTGAGCATCGTGTTGGCCGACACCTTCATGAGCAGGTCGTAGACGATGGCCTTGTTCCGATAGGCGATGTCGCCGATCTCGGCCGGCAGTGAGAACACAACGTGGAAGTAGGGCACGGGAAGCAGCTTGGCCTCCCTCTCCGCCAGATCTCATTGATATCGTTCATGAAATTATCAATTTCTGATTTCGACCCCAACACCAGCCCCAACCCGAGATGTGGTTTCAGGCGCACGAGGGTGAACGCCTGCGGCAATCTGCCATGGTCGGGGTTCGGCCTTTGAGCAGCGAGAATCTCTGGCTCGGTTGCACGGATAGGATCTGCAGCTGGGAGACGATGATGCATCGTCTGAGGGGATGGGCCTGCGATCCGCAACAGCGTACGAACTCGCTTGCTCTGGCGAGCAATTGACAGTCGCGTCGGGGCGACCTGCAGAGCTGGCGTGGGCCCACCACGCCGCCTTGGAGAACCCGTGGGCCTGCACATAAATGGTATACCAGCGGCTGTTAACGGAGGTGGAGCGGACCAGATTTGCTCTATTTGAGTCTTTCTGTTCAGTGACCCCAAGCCGACGAAGTGCCTGCGCTCAACACCCATGTTGCAAAATTGCTGAGTGCGGCGACAAGAGACGTGTGCACCGCAACAGCCTTGCTTTTGACAATTCAAGGCGGCGATGGCAGCTTGCCACCCGAGACCGTTTCCGTTCTCATTTTCGTGCGGGCCAATCGCGACAGAAAGCGGTCGAGCGCGCCCGAGGCGAACAAACGGTCGATCCGAGCGGAAAACGGACATTGAGTGGCTACTGCCCAGACGTCTGCTTCGTGCGAAAAGAAGACACCTCTGCTTCGAGTTCGCAACGGATTTCCTCCCGGCGCCTTTGCATCGGATGCGGCTATCCCTCGCTGAGACTTCATGCCTCTTGCCGGCTCAACTTCGCGACATGAGGGGCATCTCGGTGAGCGCGGAGCCAGGGCCCGCAGCTAGTGGCGGTACGCTCGTAATCGTCGGCTTGAGAACCCGCCACAGCACGCTTGACGTTTGCCTAGCAGGTTTGCTTAACTAGCTAAGTTACACGCTTCAGTACTCTGCAAAAACCATCCAGGCGATACGGGGAGTTGACGATGCTGAAATCTGCGGAGGAGCATCTCGCGGCGCTGCGAGACGGGAGAAAGGTCTATGTGGGTGACGAGCTCATATTGGATGTGACTTCACATCCGGCCTTCCGCAATGGCGCTAAGACGGTCGCCGCGCTCTACGACCTCAAGAGACATCCCGAGCAGCGCGAGACGCTCAGCTACGAAGAGAATGGCGAGCGCTTCGGTATGTACTTCCTGATGCCGAGGTCTCGAGAGGATCTCGAGCGGCGCACGAGTGCTCACAAGCGAATTGCCGACGCCACGCACGGCCTCTTTGGCCGCTCACCCGATCACGTGGCAAGCTTCGTCACCGGCATGGCGCTCCAGGCCGACGTCCTCGACGATGGGGAGAGCGGCAAGCGAGGCTTCGCCGCTAACCTCAGGCGCTACTACGAGTACGCCCGCAAGAATGACCTCTATATCGCCTATGCCGTTCTGCCGGCTCCGGGGGCGCGTGATCCGAAGTTCAGCGGCGGGCGCGGTGAGAGGAGCCCCAGCCTGTCCGTCGTCGCTGAGGAGGACGATGGGCTTGTCGTAAGCGGCATGAAGATCCTCGCCACCGGCGCCGTGTTCGCGGATGAGCTATGGGTCGGCAACGTGCAACCCTTGGCGCCGGAGCGAAAGCTCGAAGCGGTGACGTTTGCCGTACCTATTGCAACGCCCGGATTGACGCTTTGGTCCCGCAAACCGATGGAGCCGACAGCGGAATCCGAGTTCGACAATCCGCTGAGCTATCGCTTCGACGAGTCGGATGCGATCGTCTTGTTCGACAACGTCAAGGTTCCTTGGGAACGCGTCTTTAGCCATGGCGATCCGGGGCTTTCACGCGAGATCTACTACCGAACGCCATCTCACTGCTTCGGCAATCACCAATCGAATGTGCGGTTCTGGTCGAAGCTGCAGCTCCTTGTTGGCCTGGCAGCCGAGGTCACGTCCGTCACCCAGACGGAGAAGGTCCCGGCCGTGCGGGAGCGCCTCGGACGGCTGGCGGCTCAGGAGGCCATGATCGCAGGTATGGTTCACGGCCAGCAGATGCACTACGAGGAGCTCGGCAATGGCTTTGTCAGCTTCAATCGGCGCTACATGTACGGCGCGCTGTCCTGGTGCACTGAAAGCTATGCCTCGATTGCGGACGACATCCGCGAGCTCATGGGCGGTGGCGTCTTCCTGATGCCGGCCAATGCCACGATCCTACGCGATCCCTCCCTGCGTGAAGTCTTCGATCGGGATTGGAGCAACTCGACCTACGATGCGCTCACGCGCATGAAGATCATGAAGCTTGCCTGGGACATGCTTGGATCGGAATTTGCCTCTCGTCATTGGCAGTATGAGAGGTTCTATGGCGGGCCGCCCTATGTCGTGCGTGATCACAGCTATCGCGAAGCGCCGTGGTCTGCGTTCAGACAGCGCGTGAAGGACATCCTCGGAAGCTACGATGTACCGAGTTCGCCGGCATGACGGCGAATGGAACGAGGAGCAAGCCCCCGCGACCGTTCAAGGCGCCGGGCAGCCTCACATTGCCGCTCGGCTCGTCAAGCTCGAGTCGATTTCGTGAGTCCCTCGATGATCTCTTGACGATGGCCGAACAAGTCCGGGAGCTGCGGATTGATCTGGCGCAAAGCTTGGGCGTATCCGAGCCTCAATACCGGCTGATCTGGGCCGTCGCCGAACTGCAGGGCTCTCTTGGCGTCACGCTCACGAGTGTTGCCCGACGGGTCAGAGTTACGGGCGCCTTCGTCACGACGGAGGTCAACAAACTTTGCAGGCTGGGACTGGTGTCGAAGAAATCCAATCCAGGCGACGGTCGCAGTGTGTTCATCAGCTTGACCCGCAAGGGGGAGAGCGCACTCAAGGCGGTTGCCATTCGAGCCCAAAAGATCAACGACTCCTATTTTCGCAACATCAGCGAGCCAGAGTTCGAGGTGCTTGGCCGGATCGTTGCCAAGTTGATCGTCAATGGATCGGAGGCACTGTCGCTTCTCAAAGGCGCCGAGACAGCCGCTCCTGGGCCTATCGCATTGCTCGGGGGGCGGACCACGAGAGCCCGGTAAGTCCGGCAGCACGAGCGCCCCACCGAAAAGAAGACAAGACTTTCTCGTAAGGAGAGGAAACATGTCTAAGAGCATGGCATCAGACGAGAAGATCGATATCGCGCGTACGAAAGTTGCCCGTGGCGAGCGGCGAAAGCTCAAGCTGCCGCTGCTGGAGCTTGCCGATGGCTCGACGGTCGAGCTTCCGGTGATGATTGTGCGCGGGCAAGATCCAGGTCCGGTCAGCTATGTCGGGTCGGCTTTCCATGGCGACGAGATCAACGGCGTCGAGATCGTCGCGCGTCTCGCACGCGAGACAGACACACGCGATCTTCGCGGCACTCTCATCATCGTTCCCGCTCAGAACCCGCTCGCACTTCAGGTGCAGCACCGCTATGCCGTCGGCCACCTGATGAAGTCACCACTCGATCAGAGCCCCGCCGATCCCTGGGTCTGCTTTCCTGGGCATGCCGAGGGCAACATGGCCACTCTGATTGCGCATCGGATCTATGATGAGCTGATGTCTCACGCCGACATCATGATCGACATCCACACGCCGACGACGGGTGGATGCTACGCTCCCTTCGCTTTTCTGCCACCGACCCATGTCGGCGCGACGGTGGCCGAGGCGGAGAAGCTCGCGAAGGCTTTCGGAGCTGACTATATCCTGGCCTCGGATACAGGCGTCTATGTTCAGGACACGAGTCCTCACGTCGTCATGGCCAAGGCCGGAAAAATCGCCATGGGGCTCGAGATCGGCGAAGGCGGCAAGGTCGACCCAGCGGTCACGGAGCGCGGGTTCGCAGGTCTCCTCAACATGCTTCGTGGCGTCGGCATGCTGAAGACGGAGCGGCCCGTTACGGGACGAAAGCTCGTCATCAGCGACATGACCCCTGTGCGGGCGCACCGCGGCGGCCTCATGCACCGGACCGTTGGCCTGAACGATGACGTGAAGAAGGGGCAGGTGGTTGCGAAGATCATCGACCTCTTTGGCGAGGTCGTCGAGGAGATCAAAGCTCCCCACGATGGCCCGATCGTGCGCGTTGCAACATTCCCGATCGTCGCGGCCGGAGAGCGGGTCGTACAGCTCGGGGTGCCACGCTGAGGCGACTTCCGATGACGAAAGAGCGCGTGCAATTCGAGCAGAGGGTGTGCCGTCGTTACGGCGACGTCATCGCCCTCTGTCAGCGTCTAATTCAGACGGGCAGCGAGAATCCACCGGGTGACACCGGGCCGATTGCACGTATCGTCGCCGATGCCCTCCAGGGCTTCCCAGGCACGAGCGTGGAGGTGATC
>JANNSW010000392.1:0-1713 GCA_031403055.1 Hyphomicrobiaceae bacterium
GAACTCGATCTCGAGCCACTGCCGTTCACGACCGATCCGCTCGAGAGTCTGCGGCCTGGCGGGCCCGATGCACGCACCGAGGGCAACGTGTGGGGCGTGGCGCCGCCGCCCACGCCAGGTCAGCCCCCGCCGCGTCCGCCAATCGAGCGGCTGAAGTGGACGCCCGACGACTTTGCGGCCGCGCCCGAGGGCGGGCTGCCCACTGGCAAGGCGATGGAGCAGTGGGCCTACGGCGATCTGGACGCGGGCTTCGCCAGTGCCGCCGTCGTGCTCGACGAGACGTTTGTCGTGAACTCCACCGGCCATCACCCGATGGAGACGCGCAGCGCGATGGCCTACTGGCAGGGTGACAAGTGCTTTTTGCACTGCTCCACGCAGAGCATCGTGCGCACGGTGGATCCGGTGGCACGCTGGGTGGGCATCGACCCGTCGAAGCTCGTGCTGATTTCCGAATACACGGGCGGGGGCTTCGGCAGCAAGGGCGCCGGCGCCGTGTCGATGGCGATTCCGTGCGTGCTGTCGAAAAAGGTGGGCGCGCCGGTGATGATGCGCGTGAGCCGCGAGGAAGAGAGCTACTTCGGCCGCGCCCGCACGAACATGACGGGCCGCGCGAAGGTTGGCTTCGCCAAGGATGGGCGTATCACCGCGCTCGACCTCTTCATCGTGCAGGACAACGGCCCCTACGGCCCAATGGGCGACCATCGCTCGGCCGGCCTCGCGGCATCGCTCGTCTATCAGGCGCCCGCCATGCGCTGGCGCGCCGTGAACGTGCTCACGAATACGCCACCGCGCACCCAGCAACGATCCCCGGGGCCGATGCAGGCCAACGGCATCATCGAGGGCATCGTCACGAAGGCGGCCGTGCAACTCGGCATCGACCAGGTGGCGATTCGGCGCCTGAACGCGCCCGAAGGCAAAGCTTCGTACGGACCGGCCGCGGCCGACGGCAGCCGCCGCTACGTGACGGGCGCCTTCGTGAAAGAGGCACTCGATCGCGGCGCCGAGCTCTTCGATTGGCCGACGCGCGTGGCGCGCTCGGGGGAGCGGCGGGGTTCCAAGGTGCGGGGCGTGGGTGTGGGCGTGGGCCCGCACGGCGCTGGTTCGGTGGGCTTCGACGGTCTCATGCTCATCCGGCCCGACGGGCGTCTGCAGGTGCAGTCCGGCGTTGGCAATCTGGGCACCCATTCCGTGATCGATCTGGCGCGCGTGGCGGCTGACGTGCTCGCGATGCCGTGGGACAAGGTTGACGTGGTGTGGGGCAACACCGGCAAGGGCCTGCCGTGGACATGCATGTCGGTGGGCAGCCAGACCACCCACGCCATGACGCGCGCCAACCTGGCGGGTGCGGAGGACGCCAAACGCAAGCTGCAGGAAATCGCGGCGCGCGACCTTGGCGGCGAGCCCGGTGACTACGACCTTGGCGGGGAGCGCGTCTACCGCAAGGGCAACCCGGGCCGCGGCCTGACGTATGCGCAGGCGGCCACTCGTGCCCTGGCGCTCGGCGGTCGGTACGACGGGCACGAGTTGCCCGAGGACATCCACGCCGTGACCAAGACGTCGGCCGCGCAGCTTGCGGGCATCGGCCTGATGGGCGTGGCGAAAGACACCTACCCGCGCGACGGCGACACCTACGGGTTCGTGGCCGGTTTCGCGGAAGTGGAAGTGGACGTGGAGACGGGCGTGGTCACGCTCGTGGACTTCCTGTCGGTCGGC
>JANNSW010000393.1:0-13090 GCA_031403055.1 Hyphomicrobiaceae bacterium
GCGGCGCAGTGGCAAGGCGATCTGCCCGTCGATCCCATCAGGTGTGGCAGGCTGGTCCGCAGTCTCCGCCGCCACCAGCAGCAGGCGCGGGCAGCCAGCCTTGGCAACCTCGCGCAGCTCGGCGAGCAGAGCCGAGCCGCCACCCGCCGCGATCGCTTGACCGAGCACGACGATGCCGGGTTGGCGCTGACGTGAAGCCTCGATCGCCTCGGCCGCCGTCGCCACCCGGATCACGTCCGTACCGAGCGAGCGAAAGGTCCGCTCGAGGACGCCGGCGAGCGCCGTACGATCCTCGGCTATCACCGCTTTCGATCCATTGAGCGCCTTGCGCAGCTCGTGCAGCGCATCGTCCGGCCGTCGCTCGAGGATCGGCAGCGACAGAGTGAAGGCAAAGCAGCTACCCTGCCCGGCTAGGCTGTCGACCTCGATCGCGCTGCCCATCAGCCCCACCAGATCCTGGCTGATGGCAAGCCCCAGGCCGCTGCCACCGGGCTGGCGGCGAAGCGAGCCGTCCACTTGCGCGAAGCGCTCGAAGATCCGTGGCAGCGCGTTCGCCGCGATGCCGATGCCAGTGTCCTTGACGCTGAACCGCACCTGGACCTCATCGTCGCCGAGCCACTCCATGTCGGCACCGAGCACGACCGATCCGGCAGTGGTGAAGCGCACGGCATTGCCGGCGAGATTGAGCAGGATCTGGCGAAGCTTGCCGCCATCGACCCTGACGGACTTGGGCAGCTCGGGATCGGCAAAGGCCGCAAGCGCAAGCCCCTTCACCCGGGCCGCAGGCGCGAGCACGTCGACGATGCCGTCCAGGATCGCTGAAATCTCGATCTCGGCCGGCACCAGCTCGAGCATTCCCTGCTCGATCCGGGCGATGTCGAGCATATTGTCGATCAGCGATCGCAGCGCTTCGCCCGGGGCCCGCATGCCCGCGGCCAATGCCAACGCCTCGCCGCTGAGGCCGGCGTCGCACAGCAGGGCAGCCGAGCCCAGCAGCGCCTCAATCGGTGTGCGGATCTCGTGGCTGATGGTTGCGAGGAACTCCGATTTCGCCCGGCTGGCGAGCCGGGTCGCTTCGGCAGCACCGTTCGCGACGGCAGCCGCGGCCTCTGCTGCCTGTTTGGCGATGCGCATGGCCTGCTCGGCCCGCATCCGCGCCAGGATCTCCGCCTTCAGCTCGGCCGTGCGTTCCTCCACTCGAGCCTCGAGCTGGGCACCCGCCTCGCGCAGCGCCTCCTCCACAGCCTTGCGCTCGCTGATGTCCTGGAGCGTGCCAGTGAACTCGACCAACTCGCCCTCGGCGTTGCATACGGGCTCGCCAATCTCGTGAACCTGCATGATGGTCCCATCGGGCCGTCTGATCCGGTATTCGATCTCGTAGCGCACGCCCAATGCTTCTGCCCGGTCGTAGGCCGCAAGCACCGCCGGAATGTCCGCTTCGACCATTGCCTCCCTCAGGCGGATGTCGTCGGCCTGCCCCGAGATTGCCGCGGCCTCAGCCCCGAACAATCGGGCATACTGCTCGGAGCATGAGATCAAGCAACGCTGGTGGGTGCTCCAGCGCCATGAGCCGATCCGGGCAACCTGCTGGGCAGCGATCAGCGCGTGCTCGGCAATGCCCTGCCCGGTCAACTCGTGCAAGAGGCAGCCCATCCCAAGCAGCTCACCCTGGCGGTTGCGGATCGGGAAACGCACTTCATCGAAGGTCCGCACCACGCCGGTCGCATCACAGGGAATGGTCCGCCTGAGGGTGCCGTCCTCGACCACCTTGCGGTCGATCGCCTCGAGGCGTCGAGCAAGCTCGGGCGGGTAGAGCTGCTCAGGCGACTTGTCGAGGAGGCTCGCACGTGACTGCCCGCTCATCCCTTCATAGGCCCGGTTCACGAAGGCATAGCGGCCTTGGGCGTCGCGCACCCACATGCCGAAATCCGCGTGCTCGTCGATCGCCTGACACCAGGCATCGTAGAGCTCCAATTGCTGCTCCAACTCCGCGATGCGCCGGTTCGCCGTCGCCAGCTCGACCCGATCGTCCTTCAGCCAGGATTGCGGCAGCAGCCGGAAAGCGGCACGCGGCGGGGCCTGGTCTGGCGATCTGCTGTGCTGCGACATCGAAACCCCGCGAGCCGAGGAGCCGCACGGATGAGCGGCCACTCGGTCCGCTCAGAACTAGCAGAAACCCTTAAAGCAGCCTCTAATCGCAAAGTGAGAATCTCGCTTGAATTGCGCTCGAATAGATATTCCGGCGTTGGCGATGCCTTAACACTCGCCACCGCCCGCGAGCGCCGCCACCTCACAGCGCCATGGCGGCACGCCGGCCCTCGTAGATCGCAATATGGGCCTCGCGCGCGGCGAGCCCATCGCGCACCGTGGCGCCATCCCCACGTCAGCGAGCAGCACCTAGGTGCATACATCCCCGAGTTGGGCTATCCGTTTGATAGACGTGGCTTTCTGGAGTGTGAACTTGTCGATCACGTCCTCGCCCACGTTGCCAGGCGATTGACCTACAAGGCGCTGACTCATGCCAAAACCGAAGGACGGGAAGACCCCAACGCTTGATCTAGACATCAGTGAACCAGCCGAAAGACTTGCTCGGTCCAGCCCTACTGCAGGCGAGAAATCGATCGAAATCAGCCGGGTCGGGAATCAAATCGACGCACTCCTTTCAGTGTTCGAGGATGCGCGGCACGAGACCGAGAACGGAGTCGAGCTGTGGTATGCACGCGACCTTCAGGAGGTGCTCGGATATTCAAACTGGCAGAATTTCCGCAAGGTGATTGAACGAGCCTTTGTTTCGTGCCGCGATGGCGGCATCGATCCGGCCGGGCACTTTGTCCGCATCGATGGGCAGGCGCCATGGGCGCCAGGTGAGGTTTTTACTGACCCCAGTAAAAACCCCCGCGGTGGCCGTCCGAAGGAAAATGTGATCCTCAGTCGGCGAGCCGCCTATTACATCGCCGAGAATGGCGACCCTTCGAAATTGCCAATTGCCGTCGCACAACGATACTTTGCCGAGCAAACGCGCCGGCAAGAGATTGCCGACCAAAGCGTTGAGGCATTGACCGAGGATCAACGCCGCATCCTGATCCGTGACGAGGTTTCCGAACAGCAGAAGGGCTTGGCATCAGCGGCCAAGGCTTCCGGCGTCCAGAGTCACACTGACTTCGCCATTTTCCAATCCGAGGGCTACAAGGGCATGTACGGTGGTCTCAGCATCGACGGGATCAAGAAGGCCAAACGCATCCCCGGCAAGGACAAGGTGTTGGACCGCATGGGTAGTACCGAGCTGGCAGCCAACCTCTTCCGGTTGACGCAGGCGGAGGAGCGGCTACGGCGCGGCGATATCCGTACCAAAGCGGCAGCCAATGAGACACATCGCGACATCGGAAGGATGGTGCGCAAAACAATGATCGAGGCCAGCGGCGTTCCGCCCGAGAAGCTGCCTGCCGCCGATCATATCAAGCATGCGCGCAAGAGGATTGAGGCGGTCGAGACCGAGGAAGAAACGCCAGCACTTCCCGCTGGGAAAGCCAAGAGCAAATGAGACCAGCAGGTTACGCCATGGCCAGACGCTTGGGGTCAGGCAGGCATGTTGTCTGCGCCCGCGAGCGCCGCCACCTCACAGGGCCATGGCGGCACGCCGGCCCTCGTAGATCGCAATATGGGCCTCGCGCGCGGCGAGCCCATCGCCGATCACGCTTGCCGCGATGCCTCTGGCGGCGAGCATAGCCGAGAGCGGGTCGTGCGGGGCATTGAGCGTCGCCAGCACGAGCGTATCGGCAGCGATCACCTCGTTGCTGCCCGCGAGCAGGTCGCGCACCGTGGCGCCATCGCCATGCCAGGCCTCGAGCGCCGATTCGGTGCGGAAGACGACGCCGAGCCGCTTCAGTGCGGCGCGTACCTTGCCGTCGCCGGCCGACGCTCCGATCTTGGCGGCGATCCGGCTCTGCGGTGTCACGATGGTGACCTCGTGTCCGGCGTTGGCGAGGTGCCAGGCGGTTCCCGCGCCGCGCCACGAGCCGTCCTCATCGAGCACGATCACACGGTCGCCGGCCGTGGCCGTGCCCGCCATCACGTCCTCGGGCGCAAGCACGCCTGACAGCTCCACCCCCGGCATGCGGTCGCGCGGGGCGAGCACACGCTGAAAGCCCGTCGCGGCAGGAAGCGATCCGGTCGCGACAATCACGGCGTCGAACGCGCCCTCCTGGATCGATGCCGGATCGACCCGGCGATCGAGCTCTAGTTTCACCTGCAGCTTGGCGAGGCGCGTCTCGTACCAGGCGAGATGCTCGAGAATCTGGCCTCGCCGCGGCTGCAGCCCGGCCAGCCGCCACTGTCCTCCGATCTGGCTGGCGGCTTCCATCAGCGTCACCTGATGGCCGCGCTCGGCAGCGACCATTGCTGCTTCCAGCCCCGCCGGCCCGGCGCCGACGACGAGAACCCGCTTGGACCGATCAGCCGGTCTCGTGATGGCTGCATGGCGCCACGCGCCCTCGCGCCCGACGGCCGGATTGACGAGGCAGGAGATCCAGTAGTCGCGCTGACGCCGGCCGCGGCATTGGGTGTTGCACGAGATGCAGGGGCGGATGTCCTCGGGCCGGCCCTCGCGCGCCTTGTTGCCCAGCGCTGGATCGGCAATCTGGCCGCGCACGATCGACACCATGTCGGCGCCGCCCGAGCCGATCAGTGCCTCGGCCGCGGCCGGCGTCCGGATCGAAGCCTCAGCCTGCATCCGCGCGTGCTTCAGCGATTTCCTCAACTCGGCGGCAAACGGGGCGCCCAGCTGGTCCTCGTAGAGGAACGAGGGAATGATGCCGCCCGAGGTGAAATAGCTGCCATGGCCGCAGGTGACATAGTCCATCAGGCCGCGCGAATCGTGCCAGGCGAGCACCTCCGAGAGCGCCGCAGCCGAGGGCATGGCGGGCGCGGCCGGGTCGAGGCTGACGGCGAGGCCGATGATGAAATCCTCGCCGCACTGCTGGCGGATGCCCTCCATGATGAGGCGGGAGAACCGCGACCGGTTCTCGAGCGAGCCGCCCCAGCGATCGTCGCGCCGGTTGGTGAAGGGCGCCCAGAACTGGTCGATCAGCGCATTGTAGGCGGCAAACAGCTCGATGCCGTCGAACCCGGCCTGGCGTGCGCGGCCCGCAGCCGCGACGAAGCTCGCGATCGTTTGCTCGATCAGGGCCTGGGACATGGCCGCGCTGCCCGACCCATCATGGAAGGACGCCAGCCCGGAGGGCGAGGGATAGACCTCGAACGAGTTGTCCCAGTCGCCATGCTGGCCGACATGATAGAGCTGGTGGATCATCACCACGTCGTGGGCATGGCAGGCATCGGTGATGCGCCGGAATGGCGCGATGATCGCGTCGTCCCCATGCCGGAAATTGCCTCGGGTGAGCACGGCATGGCGGTCGACCGGCACCGGCTCGACCACGATCATGGCCGCGCCCCCTTCCGCCCGATCGCGATAATAGGCAAGGTGGCGCTCGGCCGGCAGGCCGCTCTCGGCCATGTTGGCGGTATGGGCGCCAAACACCAGGCGGCTTTTCAACGTCTTGTGGCGGAGCGGCAAAGGCGAGAAAAGATGGGGAAACGAGTTGGGCATGGACGGCTCCTCGCGGCATCTCCGCGGCAGGCTAACGGAGCAATGCCCAGCCGGAAAGCGACGCGAGAGGATTGGAGCCATGACGAGACCGTCGATGCAGAGACCGGCCATGACACCGACGGTCGCGGCGCTACCCGAGACCGTGCCCTTCGTTGGACCCGAAGCCCAGGAGCGGGCGCGTGACAAGCCGTTCCGGGCCCGCATCGGTGCCAATGAGAACGTGTTCGGCCCCTCGCCCCATGCCGTCGAGGCGATGCGCCGGACGGCCGCCGACGGCTGGATGTATGGCGACCCGGAGAGCCACGAGCTGAAAGTGGCGATTGCGCGCCATCACGATGTCGAGCCCGGCAACATCGCGATCGGCGAAGGCATCGACGGGCTGTTCGGTTATGCAGTGCGCCTGTTCGTCGAGCCGGGCGTGAAGGTTGCAACCTCGCTCGGGGGCTATCCGACCTTCAACTACCACGTCGCCGGCTTCGGTGGGCAACTCGTGACCGCGCCCTATCGCGACGACCACGAGGACCCCGATGCGCTGCTCGAGGTCGCGCGGCGAGAGCAGGCGCGGGTCCTCTTCTTCGCCAACCCCGACAATCCGATGGGAACCTGCTCGGATGCCGCCACCGTCACGGGCCTGATCGAACGGCTGCCGGAGCATACGATGCTGTTCCTCGACGAGGCCTATCTGGAGTTCGCGCCCGCCGGCACCGCGCCGCCGCTCGACTTGGGGCACCCGCGCGTGCTGCGGTTCCGGACCTTCTCGAAGGCCTATGGGCTTGCCGGCCTCAGGGTGGGCTATGCCATCGGCGAGACTTCCCTGATCCGCGCGTTCGACCGCATCCGCAATCATTTCGGCATGGGACGGGTGGCGCAGGCGGCAGCGCTTGCCGCGCTCGGCGATGGCGCGCATCTGCGTGAGGTGGTGGGAAAGGTCGCGGCAGCCCGCAATCGCATCGCGGAGATTGCCCGCGCGAACGGCTTGGGATCGGTGCCATCGGCGACCAATTTCGTCGCCCTCGATTGCGGCCGCGATGGCGCCTTTGCGCGAAAAGTGCTCAACGGGCTGGTCGAGCGCGACGTGTTCGTGCGGATGCCGGGCGTCGCCCCGCTCGACCGCTGCATCCGGGTGAGCGCGGGCACGCCAGCCCATTTGGATCTGTTGGCCGAGATGCTGCCGCAGGCGCTCGCGGAGGCACGGCGGGAGTGAGTGGGGCGGCTCGGCCTACGCTGCCTCCAACCGCTGCAACTCCGCCTCGAACTCCGATTGCAGCTCCAGTGCCTCCTGCTCGGGCAGCCACCTCGCCATCTGCGGGAAGACCGTGCGGTAGAAGTCCATGTCGGCTCGCTTCCACGGTTCGTCCGGAGCCGCACGGGCCTTGGCGAGAACGTCGAGCAGCTCGCCACGGACCTTTTCGGGATCGGGGCGCCAGTCGCGCACCGGTGGCGCGCCGAACAGCTCGCCCTGTGCCCCGGCGGAGAAGAGATCGGGCTGGGAGAAATGCGTCATGAGCCGGCGGCCTCGAGCTTCTCGGACGAGGCCAGCAATGAATGATTCGAGGCTGCGGAGCGAGAGTGGCACGAGCTTCTCCACGGTCCCGGCTGGCGGCCGCCTCATTGCTCGGCTCCCGAGGCGAGCGCGCCCGATCCGGACAGCCTGGCGTGGTCGATCAGTCGGCCTGCGAGAATTTCGTCCAGCAACGCGGCCTGTCGCGGCTCGAGTGCGACGAGCCGGCCGAGGACGTTCAGGAGGTCGAGCAGGTCGGTCGTGTACTCGTGCGGCCAGTGCTCGGGCTGGATATCGGACAGGGGCGAAGGCTTGCGACGGTCGCCAATGATCGGGCGCGAGCGGTCGCGTTTCCTGTAGCTGAACCACTGGCGCAGCACGTTCATGCCCGAGACCTCGTAGGCCCAGACGGCGGGCGGCACGTTTTCGATGTGGCCCTTGCCGATGTGGAGGCGCTTCGACGCCGCGTCGTAGGTCATCTCGTCAGGCAGCGGCTCGGGCGCGCCCGCAATGGTGCCGCCCTTCAGAATTGCGGGAGCTTCGGCCTTCGCCATTCGCGGCGGACCAGCGGGGCGGCCGTCCTTGGCATCGGCGAAACGCTCACCATCGGTGTGCAGCCAGATCATCGCCACCTGGTCTTGAAACCAAGCCGTCGCGTCATGTCGAAGGTATTGATGCAGGGCAGGGCAAACGTGGCGCAAACATCAGGCAGCTTTCGGTTCTTGCGAATTTTCTTCGGCGATGACACCTCGGTCGTCACGACGGCGCGATCAGGATGGGCAAGACCGTAGGCCGCGAGAAACGGATCAAACCCGATGAACTCAAGCTCATCATCGGTGAGGTCAGGCGCGTATCCCTCGCTGACGACGCGTTGAAGGATGGTGCTGTCGACGGCCTCGTCGAGCTTTAAGGCGTTGAAATTGGATTCGTCCTTGATCCAGTCGAGCAGAGGATCGTCGTCCTTTCCCGCCTTCACCTCCTCGATGATTTCGAGCGGCATCTTGAGATGCCCGCTTTCGCCCGGGTGCCGGAGCCACTCCCAGAACTCCGGAACCTGCTCGATCGGATAATAGGTATTGTGGGCCGTGATCAGCACGTTGGCATCGAGCAGGTAGAGCATTATGCACTACCTCGCGCGACGGTTGGGCGCAAAATGGACTCGACCGTCCGTGGTTTGACGCCAAGGAGCTGACCGGCTTTGGTGTAGGTCAACATTCCTTCGCTGAGCGACCGGGCCACGAGATTGAGCATGGCCGGCCCCAGCCGATGTCGACGAAGAATGGGAAAGGTTGGACCGGTTTGGCCGGGTGTCTTGGCTTCGGTTTTTCTTGCCTTGCTAGCCTGCCAGTCCCCGTAGAAATGAACATCGAACGCCTGCCAGCGCACATTGTTGATCATGTGCATGTTCAACAACTGGTAGGCGACCATGCCGCGGCTGATGTTGCGCGCGGCAGCAAATTCGGAAATCTGGCGAACGGCCTCGTCGAGAGGGCCAGCGACACTGCCGGCAAGGGTTGCGAGTTCAGCAGCAGGCAGCAGGAGGCGACCCGCGACGTCGTTGCAGAAGCGCTCGATCTGGACCTCTACGGAATTTCCGCTTATGCCCGATGTGCCGAGCCAAAGATGCGCAGCCTCGTGCAGTGCTGTGAACGACCACGCGGCATGGGCGTCCTGATCGTTGATGACGACGAAGGGGGCTATCGGATCGGCGATGGCAAAACCACGGAACGTCCGAGAGCCAATGTTCGTGTGGTGGCTGCCGAGATTGCCGATCAACAACACAAAGATTCCGGCGCTTTCCAAACGGGCACGCAGATATGTGAATGCGGCATCGACATCCTTGGCGGCTCGGAAGGCAACGAGCTCAAATCCCGTCACCTCACGGATGCTGCGAGCCACAACCTCCGGACTATCGGTCAAGCTTCGCGATCCGATAAAAGGCAAGCGCTCGCCTTGGTCATCCTCCAAAAGCGATTTTGTGAGGCCGTGCCGCACCCGAACGTCCCGGATCAGGGCATCGAGCTGCGGATTGAAATCTGGTCCAGTGACGCCAGGAAGTTTGCGAAAATCCTGGCCCCGATCACCGGTCGCGGGTGGACTTGCGAGATAAAACACCAGTAGCGAGCGGCGGTACTTCTTGGCCATTCGCAACACCAGCGGACGGGTGGGCTCGCCTTTGCCGGCTTCGAGTGCTGCCAATCGGTTGGCGCCGGTCACGCCACGTGCCGACTTGAGATCGATCGCTTCGGCGGCAGCTTCCAGCGACAATCCGGCAGTCTCGCGCGCCCAGGTCAGAATCTGCGGATTGATCTTGGGCATCAGCTCAGCCTTCACATCAGCAGCGGTACTGGATCGTACCTTTGGCATTGTCGGAAAGCAAAGGCCCCGTCCCCACCGCCGGGTCACAGATCGTGACCGTCGGCGCGGCCAACCCCTCGCGACGGTTGAACAGCGCGGGATCGCGCAGCGCCTCGTCGGTCAAGCGTACCATCGCGTTCACGACTTCTGGTGGTGTGTAATAGGAGCCCGTCTTCTTGCGCAATTTATTGTCGTAGACCTCGAGGAAGTCCTCGTAGATGTAGAGCCAGGCCTCGGGGTTGCCCTTGGTGATCGTCGGCCAATCGACCTCGTTCAGAACGCGCCGCAACGTATCGAGCGAGGTGTGCAGCGCCTTCTTGATATTGTCGTCGTCAACGAGGAGCCGCAACGCGGTCCCGATCAACGTGCTCGACTTCCGCAGCTCGTTGGCGGCCTTGTCGAGATCGAGCGAGAGATCGACATCGCGCACGCGCGCCACCAGCAGGCCGAACGTCACCGCCTGGGCATAGCCGTCGGCGAACTGCTCGTTGTCCGCCTCCGGGAATAGAAGTGCGCGCCACTCCTTGGCGAGCGACGTGAGGCCCGGATTGTTGCGCTCCAGCTCCTTGGCCACCTCCTCGCGGAGGAGACGGCACAACCGGGCGCTGACCTGGGCGAGCTGCTTGGCGTTGCGCGGCGGGATGGGCTGCCAAGCAAAGAAATCGGTGAACAGAGCTTCCAAGCCGGGCGGCGCGGCCAGCGATGCGCCCGAACTCTCCACATCGCCTTCGAGGCGCAAGATGGAACCCTGCAGCACGCCGTCACGCCACAGGCTGAAACTGTTCCCATCGGTGTAAACGAGGTTCGGCAGGCACTTGAGATTGCCCCACTGCTTCTTGTTGTGCTCGTCCGTGAAGCGGCGCGGGTCGGCTCCCGTGCCCGGCGACTTGACCTCGATGAAGCCGATCAGCGCATTGCGCAGGGTCACCGCGTAGTCGGGCCGCGTCGAAAGATGGGCGAGCGTGGTTTCGCCTACGAGGCTCAACTGTCCACGCGTGTGGCCCGACAGCTCCGCGAGTTCCGCCACGAGGCTTTCGAGCGGCGCTCGAAGCTGATCCTCGGGAGCGCCAGATGCAGCGCTGTTGGCGAGCTTGCGCTTCGTCGCAACGCCGAAGGTGGAGATCGCGGCGGAAAGTGACTGGTCCTTGCTCAAGCAGCGGCCCCCTGCAACGCGCCGCGATTCCGACTGAGCTCAGGCCTCAGAACGGGATCTCGTCGTCGAGCTCCTTGTCGAAGCCTCCCCCACTACCGCCACCGCTCTTGCCGCCGCGTGCACCCCCGCCGCTGCCGCCATTGCCGCCCCGATCGCCGCCGCTGGAGCCGCCAGCATAGTCGGCCTGCCCGCCCTCTTGCATGCCCATGCCCGCTCCGCCACTGGCGCCCTGGCGGCCATCGAGCATGGTCAGCGTCGAGTTGAAGCCCTGCAGCACCACCTCGGTCGAGAACTTCTCGACGCCTGCCTGATCGGTCCACTTCCGGGTTTGCAACTGCCCCTCGATGTAAACCTTGGCGCCCTTCTTCAGGTACTGCTCCGCGACCTTGCACAGGCCTTCATTGAAGATGACGACGCGGTGCCACTCGGTGCGCTCTTTCTTCTCGCCCGAGGCCTTGTCGCGCCAACTGTCGGTCGTGGCGACCCGCAGATTGCAGATCGGCCGGCCATCCTGGGTGTGACGCACCTCGGGGTCGGCACCCAGATTGCCGATCAGAATGACCTTGTTCACGGAACCGGCCATGTCGTTCTCCTTATCGAAGCCACCGCCGGCTCCCGGCTCAACGGGAGGGACACGGCAGGGCGCGAATCCAAAACCTGCTTGCTCAGGCGATCATCTAGCCCCTCGGCCGGCCGGCTCCGACCGCGGGAACCGGTTTCTCCACAACTGCACGCCGGCTGAACCTCCATGTTCGCATTTCGTTCCAATATAGCGCCGACTCGCCGCCACGACAAGAGCTAAGCAGAGTTCGCCAAAGTGGTCTTCCCGGTTTGGCGATAAAACTCTGCGAAAACAAAGGAATCTAAGCAGGCATTCGTTGGTTTTCCAACGAAAGTCTGCTTAGAGAATGGGACGCACGATTGGCCGCCGGCGGCAGGCGGCGCTATAGTCGAGGCCGCCCATTCTTGCCAGTTCCGGGATGCCGCTCCATGACCACGCCCTGCATCATCACCGTCGCCATCACCGGGTCGGTTCCCCGCAAGGAGAACAATCCGGCCGTCCCGATCACGGTCGCCGAGCAGATCGAATCGACCCAAGCAGCGTTCGAAGCGGGCGCGAGCCTCGTCCACATCCACGTGAGGCAGGACGACCAGACGCCGACATCGGACCCGGAGCGGTTCGCCCGTGTGCAGGAGGGCCTGCGCAAGCTTTGTCCCGGCATCATCATCCAGTTCTCGACCGGTGGGCGCTCCGGCGTCGGCTCCGAGCGCGGCGGCATGCTGCACCTCGCCCCCGACATGGCCTCGCTCTCGACCGGCTCGGTCAATTTCCCCACGATCATCTATCAGAACCATCCCGACCTGATCCTCGAGCTGGCGGGGAGGATGCGCGAATTCGGCGTCAAGCCCGAGATCGAGGTGTTCGACGTCTCGATGCTCTATCAGGCGCTGCGGCTGGCGGAGGAAGGGGTGCTGGCCAGGCCGCTGCACGTCCAGTTCGTGCTCGGCATCAGGAATGCCATGCCCGCGATCCGTGACGTGCTCGAGTTCCAGGTCGCGCAATTGAAGAATCTCGCCCCCGACGCGACCTGGACGGCTGCCGGCATCGGTCCGGCCCAGCTCCAGGTTAACCGCTGGAGTCTCGAGCTGGGCGGCCACTGCCGCACCGGCCTCGAGGACAATGTGCGCTTCGACAAGGGGCGGCTGGCGAAATCGAACGCCGAGCTGGTCGGGCGGGTGGCGGCGATGTGCGGGGAGTATGGAAGGCATGCGGCGAGCGTCGAGGAGGCGCGAGGCTTGCTGGGGTTGTGAGTGGTTGCGGATCGCGGCAAACTCGTTCTTCCCGCCACGCGCTTCCCGCGTGCAGGGCCTGACCAGAACCGGGAGCACGGGCGCCGAAGCGCTGCGTGGTATTTTTTATAGGCAGCCCTTCGGTGCCCGTCCCAGAGGGCGAGCCACCGGAGCACGCCGGGCATGGGGTCCGATCCCTCGCATCTCCCGGCCGCCACCGTCCGAGCCGCAATCGTTCGATCGGTGCGCGACGAGGTCCCGTCAACGGCTGGCGATTGGGGAAGTGTAAGTGAGGTTTTGAAAGCGGGGATAAGTTTTTCTTTACTTTGGCAGCGGCTTGCACGGGCGGTCGAGGAGGCGCAAGCTTCGGTGGCATGCGGTTGTGCACGAAAGGGCCGGGTGGCGGTCATACAGGTTCGGATTTTTCCGGCTGGTCGGAGCATGCCGCAGACAGACAAGCGCATTTTCTTGGCTGCCGCAGAAGGCTATCGTCCGCTGCTGGGAAGGGCCACCGTTCCACAGATGAAGTGCGATGAACGCGATGGGTCATTGAACGAACCCGCTCTCGCGGGAGAGCGTTGAGGCGATAGGTCGTGTCTGATGGGATCGGGGCGGCACGGTAACGGGATGGGAAGCATCCCGTCTTGAGGATCAGAGGGTTAGTAACCTCAACCTCGAGCCC
>JANNSW010000394.1:0-3937 GCA_031403055.1 Hyphomicrobiaceae bacterium
AGACGAACGGACCGGCCAAGCCGATGCCCGCATTGTTGACGAGGATATCGGCATAGGCGCCCGCCGCCTCCAGCGCCCGCTCGATTGCGTCCGCCCCTTCGACCGTCGCGAGGTCGGCGACAACGACGAGCGCCTCGCCGCCGCAGGCACGGATCAGGGCGGCGGTCTCCTCCAGGCCCTCGCGGCTGCGGGCGACCAGCAGCGTGCCGTGGCCGTGACCCGCGAATTCGAGCGCCAGCGCCCGCCCGATGCCTTCGGACGCGCCGGTCACGACGGCGAGCGGGCGCATGGTGGCAAAGCGGCTGGTAGCCTCGCTCGGGCGCCAATGGCGGCGGCGCCAGCGGGAGATGAGAACGGCGAGCAAGGGAAGCATCGTGAGCTCTCTTCAGGGTGCCGGTTCGCTCAGCGTCGTCTTTGAAGGGAGCGGTCGCCTGTGGTAATCTGTCGTCATGGATAGAGGTGAATTCTTCTTGCAGACCTCATGCGTCGCCAAATTCCCCGACGGGCGGCGCACTCTGCATGCGAGCCCGACACAACGCCTTACCGATCCCGAAGGTGCCATCCCATGAGCCCGCTGCTGGATCGAATCTCGATCGATCCCAATGTCTGCTTCGGCAAGCCCTGCTTCAAGGGCACCCGCATTTGGGTGTCGCTGATCCTCGATTTCCTGGCGAGCGGGGAAAGCGAGTCCGACATTCTCAATGCCTACCCGCAGCTGGAAGCGGACGACATCCGCGCCGCGATCGCCTATGCGGCCGAGGTCGCTCGCGAGCGCATCGTACCATTGCCGGTTGGCGCAGCCGAATGAAGCTGAAGCTCGACGAGAACCTCGGGCCAGCGGGTCGCGACCTGTTCGCGGCCAAAGGTCACGATGTCATGACCGTCGTCGAGCAGGACTTGTCGGGAGCGTCCGACGAGAGCCTCTACGCGGTGTGCCGGGACGAAGGGCGGGTGCTGGTGACGCTCGATCACGACTTCGGTCATGTGCTCGGGTTTCCGCCGTCCGCAACGGCTGGAATCGGCGTGCTGGAGCTACGTGGCAGATTGTCGCCCAAGGCCATTATGGCACGGTTGACCGAGCTGGCGGCACTCCTGCAGGTTCAACCCATCGACCGCGAGCTGTGGATCATTGAAGCTGGAAGGTTGCGCATTCATCAGCGGGATGGGGATTGAGGGAGCACGCCTCGGATCGCCGGGCCACAAGCCGAGCGATCTGAGCGATCGGGACTCGAATGTGAAATTCGCTCCACTACCCTCCCCACAATTCGACCTACCCTTGGAGCCGCCCATGAGCAGCGACATCGTGATCGCACCCTCGATCCTCTCCGCCGATTTCGCGCGGCTGGGCGAGGAGGTGCGCGCAATCGACGAAGCAGGTTGCGACTGGGTGCATGTGGACGTGATGGATGGGCATTTCGTGCCCAACATCACGATCGGACCGCTGGTGGTCGCCGCGATCCGGCCGGTGACGAAAAAGCCGCTCGACGTGCATCTGATGATCGCGCCGGCCGATCCCTACATCGAGGCCTTTGCCAAGGCCGGCGCCGACCTCATTACCATCCACGCCGAAGCAGGGGCCCATCTCGACCGCTCGCTCGCCCTCATCAGATCGCTCGGGAAAATGGCGGGCGTCGCGCTCAATCCCGGCACGCCGGAGACGGCGATTGCCTATGTGCTCGATAAGGTCGACGTAGTGCTCGTGATGACCGTCAATCCGGGCTTCGGGGGCCAGGCCTTCATCCCCGACATGTGCGGGAAGATCCGCCGCATTCGCGGCATGATCGGCAGCCGGGCGATCCGCATCGAGGTCGACGGCGGGATCCTACCAGGGACAGCGCGCCAGGTCGCGGCTGCCGGCGCCGACACGCTCGTTGCCGGCAATGGCGTCTTCAAGGGCGGGCCCTATGCCGACAACATCGCGGCGATCCGTTCAGCGGCGGTGAAAGCCCGTTCCGGCTGAAGGAGCGCACTCTGGCGCGCTACTCCAGCGTCAGCTCGCCAGCCGCCTCCGTCACCACCCGGCCGTCGCGCACCAGCCCAACCTTGCCACGATAGCTACCGACCGCCCACGGGCCCCCTGTCCGCTTCTTGCCGGCGATCGCCACGTAGTGGGCCTTGTTGCGGTCGAGCGCATCACTGTCGTAGGCAACGCTGTAGCCGTCGGGCCCGGAGACCTCGAAGCGCAACCGGTCGCCCTTCCTCATATTGATGAGGCGAGCGAAGAAAACGAGCGCGAGGGAAGCCCGCGTCGGCACGTCGATCTTCGAGCGGCCCTGCTCGAGGGCGTCGGAGGAGACCTGGCCGTTGGCAAAGCCCGTCTCGATGATCTCGGTTCTCGGCACGCCGAGCGCCCGCAGCGCCGCCTGCGACCAGAGCCCACGCTCGGCCGCAATGGCGGCTGGATCGGTGAGGCAGGCCCCCGTTGCAGGCTCGCCGGTGAACGGGTCGACCGGTTTGCCCGCGACGCGGATCTCGAAATGCACGTGGGGGAACTGAGTGAGGCCCGACAGCCCGACCTCGCCCAGCACCTCGCCCACCTTGATCTCCTGGCCGGTCTTCACCCGGATGCTGCCACGTTTCATATGGCAATACTGGGTTTCGATCCCGCCCTCATGGGTCAGCACGACGCCGTTGCCACATTCCTTGTTGGCGACCGCGGCGCGATCGGCCTCGCTGGCAACGAGGTGCTCCTCGACGCCATCCCGCAAGCCCCTGACCTTGCCTGCAGCCGCGGCGATCACCTCGACGCCCCTGCCGGCAGCCTCGATCGACAGGACACGGATATCGACGCCCTTGTGCCCGTCATAGGTCGCGCCGCCGCAGGTGAAATCCTTGGCGTCCGGGCCCGGATCCACATCGACATAGTTCTGCACGTGGCAGCTCTCGACCAGGTCGCACTCGATCGGTAGCTCCAGCTCGATGGCAGTAGCCGGGCTCGCGCTCGCCCAAACGGCAAGACCGAGGAAAGCTGGAATGATGATCCGTGAGCGTGTCATGACGTTTTCCTAGCACCTGTTCGCGGCCAGCGTTTGGTGGGCTGAGCCCATAGCACGATCTCGGGCTTGCTGCCCGCCACGCCAGACGATAGCACTGGCGCATTCCCCCGATCGACCTTCCTCCAACCCCAGAGCACTCCCATGGCCGCCTTCGACATTCTGCTGCTTCCCGGCGACGGTATCGGTCCCGAGGTGATGGCTGAGACCCGCCGCGTGATCGACTGGCTCAACAGGCACGACAGAGGCGCCTTCAATCTGGAGGAGGATCTCGTCGGTGGCTCGGCCTACGACAAGCACAAGCTCGCCGTCACCGACAAGACGATGGAAAAGGCACTAAAGGCGGACGCCGTGCTGTTTGGCGCGGTCGGGGGGCCGAAATGGGACAAGGTGCCCTACGAGACGCGGCCCGAGGCCGGTCTGCTGCGCCTGCGCAAGGATCTCGGCCTCTTCGCCAATCTGCGGCCAGCGATCTGCTATCCAGCGCTGTCGGACGCCTCGAGCCTCAAGCAGGAGCTGGTCGAAGGCCTCGACATCATGATCGTGCGCGAGCTGACGGGAGGCGTCTATTTCGGCGAGCCCAAGGAGATCGTGACGCTGGAATCCGGCGAGAAGCGCGCCGTCGACACGCAGCTCTATTCGACCCACGAGATCGACCGCATCGCCCGCGTCGCCTTCGACCTTGCGAAAAAGCGGCGCAACCTCGTCCATTCAGCCGACAAGGCCAACGTCATGCGCACCGGCGTGCTGTGGCGCGAGGTGGTGACTGCCGTCCACAAGGACTACAAGCAGGCCGCGCTCCACCACATCCTCGCCGACGCCTGCGCCATGCAGCTGGTGCGCGCGCCAAAACAATTCGACGTGATCGTCACCGACAATCTGTTCGGCGACATCCTCTCCGACGTGGCATCGATGTTGACGGGGTCGCTCGGCATGCTGCCGTC
>JANNSW010000395.1:0-2172 GCA_031403055.1 Hyphomicrobiaceae bacterium
ATCCTGGCCAAGTGCACCTCGCTGGTTTGGAAGAGCACCCGCATCAACATCGTCGACACGCCGGGCCACGCCGATTTCGGCGGCGAGGTCGAGCGCATCCTCAACATGGTCGATGGCGTGATCGTGCTGGTCGACGCCTCCGAAGGGCCGCTGCCGCAGACGAAGTTCGTGGTGTCGAAGGCGCTCCGGCGCGGCCTGAGGCCGATCGTCGCCATCAACAAGATCGACCGCCCCGACGAGCGCCACGTCGAGGTGGTGAACGAGGTGTTCGACCTGTTCGCGGCGCTCGATGCCGACGACGACCAGCTCGATTTCCCGATCCTCTACGGCTCGGCCAAGGAGGGCTGGATGGCGATGGCACCCGATGGCCCCAAGGAGGGGATGGCGCCGCTGTTCGACCTGGTGCTGTCGCATGTCGCCCCGCCGAAAATCGAGCCCGGTCCGTTCCGCCTGCTGGCGACGACGCTCGAAGCCGACCCCTATCTCGGCCGCCTGCTGACGGGCCGCATCACCTCGGGCACCGTCAAGCCCAACCAGACCATCAAGGTGCTGCATCCCGACGGCAAGCTGGTCGAGACCGCGCGCATCTCCAAGGTGCTCGCCTTCCGCGGCGTCGAGCGCACCGGCGTCGAGCTGGCCGAAGCCGGCGACATCGTGGCAATCGCCGGCATCACCGACGCGACCGTCGCCGATACGCTGTGCGATCCCTCGATCGAGGTGCCGCTGACGGCCCAGCCGATCGATCCGCCGACGCTCGCCATGACGTTCCGCATCAATGATGGTCCCTTGGCGGGACAGGAGGGCGACAAGGTGCAGAGCCGCGTCATCCGCGAGCGGCTGTTCCGCGAGACCGAGAAGAATATCGCCATCCGCGTGCGCGAGACCGGCGAGACCGACGCCTACGAGGTGGCGGGCCGGGGCGAATTGCAGCTCGCCATCCTGATCGAGACCATGCGCCGCGAGGGCTTCGAGATGACCGTCTCGCGCCCCAAGGTGGTGATGCGCCAGGACGAGGCGACCGGCCAGCGGCTGGAGCCGATCGAGGAGGTCATCATCGACGTCGACGAGGGCCATTCGGGCATCATCGTGCAAAAACTCTCGGAGCGGCGCGGCGAGCTGGTCGAGATGCGGCCATCTGGTGGCGGGCGCCTGCGCCTCGTCTTCCGCGTGCCGACGCGCGGCCTGATCGGCTACCAGACGGAGCTGCTGACCGACACCCGCGGCACCGCGGTGATGAACCGCCTGTTCCACGCCTACGTGCCGTTCAAGGGCGAGATCCCCGGCCGGCGCACCGGCGTCCTCATCTCCAACGGCATGGGGGAGGCCGTCGCCTATGCCCTCTTCAATCTGGAGGGGCGCGGGCCGATGATGATCGAGCCCCAGACGCGCGTCTACGAGGGCATGATCGTGGGCGAGCACACCCGCGACAACGACCTCGAGGTCAACGTGCTGAAGGGCAAGAAGCTGACCAACGTGCGGGCGTCGGGCAAGGACGACAACGTGATCCTGACGCCGCCGCTCAAGATGACGCTGGAGAAGTCGCTCGCCTACATCGCCGACGACGAGCTGGTCGAGATCACGCCGAAGTCGATCCGGCTGAGGAAGCGCCTGCTCGAGCCCAACGAGCGCAAACGCGCCGATAGGAAGCGCGACGCCGAAGTGGCTTGAACGGGGGTGCCGGGCACCCTGGGAACTGCCTGTCCCACACCCGTCATCCCGGCCGCGCGCTCGGAATTGCTGGTAGTGATCCCGGATCGCCGTGTATGTTGGTAAGACCGGTGAAATCTGTTCAGATTGCTCCAGGTGCCTGACACCGCTCGGCGCCTGCGGAGCGGCAAGGACCAAGCGATGTCCGAAGTGGTGGTCAGGAAAAGACTGATCGCGATCGAGGAAATCTTCCACGAGGGCGGCCCGCGCGCGGTGGTGCCGTTGCGCCGCGGCGCCGTGCTCGCGGTGATCAGGAACCCCTTCGCCGGGCGCTATGTGGAGGAGATCGCCGGCTTCATGGAGGACCTGAAGCCGCTCGGGCTCGCGATGGCGAAGGATCTGCTCGCCGCACTCGGAGGCGATCCCAAGCTGATCGAGGGCTACGGCAAGGGCTCGATCGCGGGGGAAGCTGGCGAGAGCGAGCACGCCGCGCTCTGGCATGCGCCGGGCGGCTACGGCATGCGC
>JANNSW010000396.1:0-3629 GCA_031403055.1 Hyphomicrobiaceae bacterium
GCGATTGGTCCGGCGGATCTGGCCAAGCTCGAGGCCGATACCATCGTGATCGCAACGGGCGCGGCGCCGCAGCGGCCGCGAGCCTGGCCGGGAGCGGAGACGTCGGGGATGAGGATCGCCGATCCCTATGCTGTGCTGGAGGCGCCACCGTCGGGCGTCGAGCATGCGGTCGTGCGCGATGGCGGCTGGGGCCGGGCGGGCCTCTCGGCTGCCGAGCTGCTCGCCGAGATGGGGTGCCGCGTCACCATCGTCTCGGCGGAGTTCGTGATCGGCGAGACCATCCCGCCGATCATCCGCACGCCCCTCTTCAAGCACCTGCTCGGCCACGGCGCCGAGCTGAAATCCGCCGAGGAGGTAGTGCGGCTCGAAGCGCGCACGGTCGTGCTGAGGAATGTCTACTCGGGCCGCGAGAGCCGTATCGAAGGTGTCGACCTGCTGGTCGACTGGAACGGTCCGATGATGGTCGAGGAGCTGGCCGGCGCCGCCCGGGCCGCCGGCAAGACCGTGCATGTGATCGGCGACTGTGTGTCGCCGCGCGCAATCGATGTCGCAGTCGCCGAGGGTGCGCTGGCGGGGCGCGGGATCTGAGGCGCGACCTCCTTTACCACTCTCCCGAGGGCGAGGGTGGCCACAAAGTCAACGGACTCTTCCGCGTCGCTCGGCTGGCGCAGCGGCAGGCGCCGGACCCTGCTGCTGCACGAGCAGCTCGCGCCATGCCGCCAACGTCGCCTCGCGATGGGCCGTGGCGGCGGTCGTGGCATCGACTGGCGAGCCGCGGACGAGCGCCTTCAGGATCGCCCTGTGCTCCTGCTGGGCCGCTCGCATGCGGGCAGGGGCTTCTGCGAAGATCGTGCGGGTTCGCGTTCGCCAGACGCGATCCCACAGCTCCTCGATCTCGTCCCGCAAAGTCGCATTGCTGCCCGGCGCATAGGCAAGCCGGTGGAACTCCCGGTTCAGCTCGGAGAAGCGCTGGGCGTTGCTGTCGCTGATCGCCTCCTCCATTGCCGCGTAGCGCTCGCGCAGCTGTTTGATCGCGACGGCGTCGTGCCGGCCGGCGGCGAGCGTGAGCGCCAACACCTCGAGCTGGGTTCGCACCTCGATGATCTCGATCGCCCGCTCGAGCGGCAAGTCGGTCACGGTCGCCCCGCGGTGGCTTTCCATTGCAACGAGGCGGTCGCGATGCAGCATCCGCAGCGCCTCGCGCACCGGCATCTCGCTGATGCCGAGACCGCGCGCGATATCAGTCAGGCGCAGCCGGTCGCCCGGCTTCAACTCGCCGGCGACAATCCGCCCGCGCAGATGCTCGTAGACCCATTCGGCTTTGGTGGCGAAGTGAGGTGCGGTCATCCTGTCACGCCGTCTTCCGGTAGCCGGCATAATAGTCGGTGGCGGCAGGAATGGCTGCCGCACCGGCATCGAGCCGCGCCACGTCGAAGGGCGCGACCAATCCGGGCCGCGCGCCCGTCTCCAGCCATTCAGCCAGCAACTCGCCGAGCTTGGGTCCGAGCAGGAACCCACGTCCATTGTCTCCATTCATCTGCACGAGGCCAGGTCGCGCCGCCACCGGGCCGATCGTCGGCTTGCGGTCGGGCGTCACGTCATACATGCCCGCCCATTGGCGCACGACCCGCAGCTGGCCGAGGATCGGCGCCTTGCTCAGCATGGCCGTTGCCGTGCGGATCGCGAACTCCGGCGTCGAGGCGAGCGTGATGCCGGGCTGCTCGTGCTCGTCTGTCACCCCCATGACGACCTCGCCGCGCAACGTCTGATTGAGCCACCCCTCGGTCGGGCGGTAGAAAGTGATGAGGGTATCGATCAGCGGCTTCACCGCTTCGGTCACCATGGCTTCCCGGCGCAGCGGCACATTGGGCGGTTCCAGCCCTGCCATGTGCGAGATCGTGCTCGACCAGGCGCCGGTGGCGTTGACAACCAGCGGCGCGCGGATCTCGCTGCCGTTGCCGAGCGTGACGCCTTCGATCCGGTCGCCCGACCTGAGGAGGCCCACGACTTCGGTCTGCTCGTGCAGATCGACGCCCCGGCTGAGTACCGCGCGGCGGTAGGCGAACAGCACGGCATCATGATGCGCGGCGGCGTCGCGGTGAAAGAGCGAGCCGCGCGGGCGCACGCCGCCCTCGAGCACAGGCATGCGGCGGATCGATTCCGCGCCGTCGATCAGCTCGGTCTTCAGGCCGATTTCCTCGCGCAGCATCCGGTCGACGCCCGCCATCACCTCCATCTCGTCCTCGTCGTAGAGGACGAGCGCGTAGCCCGCACGCCAGAACAGGGTGTTGGCGCCGAGCTCGGCTGAGAGGCCAGCGTGCTTGCGCTGGCAGGCGAGCGAGAGGCGCGCCAATTCGGGTGTCAGCTGGATTGCGCGCACGCGCCCGACATTGCGAGAGGACGCGCCGGCGCCCAGATGGCGGCGCTCGATCAGCGCAATTCGGCGGCGGCGCAATTGCTGCAGCTCGAACGCGAGCGCGAGCCCGAAGATGCCGCCGCCGATGATGACGACGTCTGCATCGCTTTTCATGGTAGGGACTCCGCCAACTCCGCAAGCGGGATCGGCCGCACGAAGGGCCGTTGCGTCGGCAGCGCGACGCGTTTTCCCTGGCGGGCGAGGCAGGCGGCGATTTCGGCGTGACAGAGTTTGCCTTGGCAGGGTCCGGTCGCGGCCCCAGTGCGCCGTTTCAGCAACTCGATGTCGTCGAAGCCATCGGCTATCGCACGGTCGAGGTCCTTGGCGCGGACGTCCTCGCAGGGGCAAATGATGGTCGCGGGATCGGGCGGCGGACCGAGCAGGCGCGCGCCGTCGTCCGGCCGAAAGCCTTCCTTCCCGGCCAACCATGCAGGTGCCGCCGTGCTGATCTCGTGACGTTGAGCAATCGACCCCGCTGCACTCCCCACGGCAAGCAGCGGAACGCCGCTCTCGCCGACCGGCCTGACCACCGGCGGGGAGCCGCTCACCTCGGCGCGCAGGCCTGCCTGCAGCAGCAGCTCGTAGGTCGGCTGGCGATAGCAGGAGACGAGCAGGTTGCAGGGTTTGCGACCGCCGCCGACGAAATCGACCGAGCGGATGTGGCGGCTCCCCGTCGCACGCTCCGGGATGGTGTTGGCCTGCCAGTCGAAGCCAAGGCCATGGCGCTCCGCGGCACGGCGCAGGCTCGCGACCTCCGGCTCGGGCCCGATCACGCCGATCACCCAGTAGCCCGGGATAGCGCTTGCTGCTGCAAGCCGGACGAACGCCGCGGCGCCGATGATGCCGGGAACGTCGTTGCCGGCGAAGGCGGGCAGCTTGTCGATGGCCCCGGTTGCAACCACCAGGCGCTCGAAAGTGATGACGATTGGGCCGTCGGCGCCGACGGCGAGCGCACGCCGTGGGCTTTCGTAGAGCCCAGCCACGAGCGTATGCGCCAATAAACGGGCGCCCGCTTCGCGCGCCCTACTCTCGGCGTCGGCGACCCGCGGGGCGGCGGCATGCTCGAGAGCGGCGCGGCCTCCGAGCGGGCCAGCCTCGCACAGCAGCACGTCCTGTCCAAGACTTGCGAGCACGGTTGCAGCTTCGAGGCCCGTCAGGCCGCCGCCTGCGACCAGCGTCTGGCACGTCTCCTCGCGTCGGCGACCGCGCGCCG
>JANNSW010000397.1:0-8432 GCA_031403055.1 Hyphomicrobiaceae bacterium
CTCGACCATCAGGCTGCCGATGACACGGACCGATATCGCCGATTTCCTCGGGCTCACGATCGAGACCGTGAGCCGATGCTTCTCGAGGCTCAAGGGACGGCGCCTGATCGAGATCGAGCAGATCAGCATGATCCGGCTCAATGACATCGCGGCTCTTGCCGAGCTCGCGGACGGACATACCCGGTCCTGAACGCTCCGCGATTGGCGCGCGGCGGCGGGAGCTCGTCTGTCGACCGCGCGCTGCGAGCCGAGCGGATTGCGATAGACCAGCTCAGAGTTTTGGCGCCAGCTCGCCCGTCTCGACACGATCGATGCAGCTGGACAATTCGCCGACCCACCTCAGCGAAGCGTCGATGTCGCCGATCTCGGCCGCCGCCTGAAGACCGGCGCCGATGTCCGTGATCGCCTGGAATCCAAACATGCCGCCCGTGCCCCTCATCTGGTGCCCCAGAAACACCACCGTCTCGAAGTCGGCGCGATCCAAGGCATCCCGCATCGAGATGACGTTCTGTCTGCAGCTCTGCAGATACGCAGGGACACGCTCCGCGAATTTGCTACTCGGCCGCAGGCGAGCCGTGTCGCCCCCGCCGGGTTCCGCACTCGATCGCAACGGCGCGACCGTGAACTGGTCCTTGATCGCCTGCAACAGCACGTCCTGCTTGATCGGCTTGGTCAGGAAAGCCGTGCATCCGGCCGCCAGGCATTTCTCCCGGTCCCCCTTCAGGGCAGAGGCTGTCAGGGCGATGATCGGTGTGGGCGGCCGGCTGTTTGCCTGTTCCCAGGCTCGAATCGTCCGCGTCGCGGTCAAGCCATCCATGACAGGCATTTGCCGGTCCATCAGGACGAGGTCGTAGTGACCGGCCGCGAACATTTCGCAGGCGGCGGCTCCGGTCTCGGCAATTTCGACCCGGTAGGGCGTGTCCTCCAGATAGGCCATCGTGATCGTGCAGTTGTCGGGAGAGTCTTCTGCCAGCAGTATTCGCAATGCCGGCAGCTGCGACCTGGGATCCGACTGGACCGGCATGACCGGCCGCAGCGTTGGGCCGGCCCAGATCTCGAACGGCACGACGAAGGTGAACACGCTGCCCTGCTCGACGACGCTTTCAGCCCAGATGCGTCCGCCCATCAACTCCACGAGACGCTTCGAAATCGTGAGCCCGAGCCCCGAGCCACCGAACCTGCGTGTTGTCGAAGAGTCGGCTTGGGTGAACCGCTCGAAGACGCGGGACATTTTCTCGCCCGGAATGCCGATCCCAGTATCGGTGACGGTGAACCGCAGGGCGCCCGGCGCAGTCGCATCGCGCTCCGGCGTCACTCGGAGCGACACTTCGCCGGTTGCGGTGAACTTGATGGCATTGCCGAGCAGGTTGAGCAGCACCTGCCGCAGCCGTGTCGGATCGCCAATCAGGTCGGTATTCACGTCGGGAGCGATCTCGCATACCAGGGTCAGTTTCTTTTCATCGGCCCGGGCAACCACCATCTCGGTCACGATCCCCAGGTGATCGATCAACGAAAAGCCGGTCCGCTCCAGCTCGAGCTGCGAGGCCTCGACCTTGGAGAGATCGAGAATGTCATTGATGAGGTTGAGCAGACTGTCGCCAGCACGGCGAAAGATCTGCACATACTTGGCCTGCTCGGGCGAGAGAGTGGTCTTGGCGAGCAGGTCCGCAATGCCCATGATCGCATTCATCGGGGTCCGGATCTCGTGACTCATGCTCGCCAGGAAATCCGACTTGGTCCGGCTCGCACTCTCTGCAGCCGCCTTTGCCTGCTTCAGCTCGATTTCGACGCGCTTGCGCTCCGTGACGTCACGGGCCGCCGCGAAGACACCTTGCAGCGTCCGGTTCCGGTCGTAGAAGGTGGTCGCGTTGTAGGACACCACCGTTCGCTTGCCGTCGCGGGCGCGAGCCGTCAGCTCGTAGTCGGTGACCGATTTCTCGCTGAGCACGCGCTTGATTCCAGCCTCGGCCCGATCGGGGTCGGTGAAATAGCCCTTGAACGGCGCGCCGATCAGCTCGTCGCGGGTGCAGCCGGTGAGCGCTTCCATTTGCTTGTTGACGTCGGTGATGATGCCAAATGGGTCGGTGGTCATCAGCGCGTCGATATTGGATTCGATCAGCGAGCGCGTGTAGAATTGCTGATCTCGCAGGCGCTGGTCGGATTTCTTCTGCTCTTCCTCGACCTGTTTGCGCGCCGTGTTGTCGGTGCCAATCAGCAGATAGCCAATGATCGTGTCCTGGGCATCGCGCAGCGCGGTAACCGAGACCACGGCGGGGAACCGGCTGCCATCCTTGCGGATATAGGTCAGCTCGTAGATGTCCTCGATCCCGCGCGAGGCCTTGAACACCAGGGCTTCGAACCCCGGTGTGATCGCGGTCGCATTCTCGACACTCAGCGCCTTGGCGCGCGCGATCAGCTCCTGGGGATCGGAGATATCGGCCGGCGTGATCTTGTTCATCACTTCCGCGGCCAAAAAGCCGAGCATCCGCTCGGCGCCGACGTTGAAGATCTGGATGACGCCTTTGGCATCGGTGGCGATGCTGGAGAAATTGGCACTGTTGAAGATCGCGCTCTGTAGCGCACCGGCTTTGAGGTCGCTGACTTCGGAGAACTCCGTCCGCGTTCGCTTCTCGTCGAGTCCTTCAGGCATGGCTCGGCCCCTTGCAATTTGTGGTTGGCATCGTGCGACCGGCCCGTACGGCAGTTTGGTACTCCCTAGTGGAGCGAATTTGACATTTGAGTCCCGGTTGCCGCCAGGCTCGTGCTCAAATGTCAAATTCAAAAGCTCCACTAGAATCATAGGGTTGCTAGTGGTCCTCATAAATCCGACATTTGCTGAGGCGCTAGCAGCGAGGGGATGCAAATGTCGGATTTGGACCACTAGATTGGCGCACCGAACATGTGCGCGACCTCGGTTTGGAGTTGGTGATCAGTATACGGCTTTCGAAGGCAGCGCCCGCCTTCGACGAAGCGCGCCTGCAACTCCTCGGTGACCAGATTGCCAGTCGTGTACAGCACGCGCATACTAGGGCGGGACTTGACGGCCAGACTTGCTATGTCGCACCCACCGAGTGCTGCCCTCTTGAGGTAAATGTCGGTAAAAAGTGCATCGATCCGACCCGGAGAGCCTAAACATGCAAGCGCCTCATCGAAATCACTTGCTGACAATGTTTCGTGCCCCCACTCTCGAATCATAATCTCGGCACAATTCCTGATAATGAATTCGTCTTCAACGACAAGAACCACACCCATAAAAATTTCTTCCCGATAGTTAACTTGTTTATGCTTGTCGTCTGGGATCTGGATTCAAATAAATGTCGACATGACGTCCAAATTCAATTTGGACTATCATTATAAATACATACGCGAGTAATTAGAGCACTCCTGTTCTATCTACGCCATTTCAGTCGTAAATCACTAAGATTTCGGAGATCTGGTGCAACTCATGGGATCGGGATGCGAGGCGGAAACGTCGAGTCCTCGATCTTTCCAGTGCCTGCGTCATGCGATGCCGAGGCTCCCTCCACGGGTAGCGATGGCCTGACGCACCTCAAGCGGGTGCGCCGGTTGCCAGCTCGGATGCTGGGCTGCCTCGAAGGGATGCAGCTGATTCCATGTCCTTGGGAGCAAACCTCGCGACGAGATAGATGGCGGCCGCGACGACGAGCAGCAATGGCAGATTGCGCCAGCCAGCCCGCACCAGCATCGGCGTCATGGTCGGGCCGAGCGCGGCAACCGCCGTGAGCAGGACCTCGGTATCGATCGGGCTCGATGCCGCTGTTGCCCCATCAGCGATCACTTCGTCCTCCGACGGCTTGGCGCTGGCCTCGGGCTGGGTCAACGGCGTCGCCACATAGAGGATCAAACCCACCACGACGAAGAACCCGGTCATGCCCGCATAGGCCTTGAGCGGACCGAGCTCCTGCACGAGCCAGGTGACGAGCGCCGCGACCGCGAACCCTGCGCCGATCAGGAACGGAACCGCAATGATGAGCCGTCGCGTCGCGAGCGAGATGGCGCTGTCGATCGACTGCTCCGCCCGACGGAAGATTGCCCCGAACATGCTCACTCCTCACCTGATTGCTTTGTTGCCGCACCGCACCGCGCCATGCACGGATCTACGATTTCCAGAAAGCGCCTATCAGAAATCCGATCCCCACCGTGACGGCCAGCGTGGTCAGCGGCTGCTCCTTGATCGAACGCACGACCACCGATTTGAGGTTGCCCGTGACGGCCATCACCTGCTCGCCGGCCTCGCGGCCTTCCTCGGCCACCGAATGGGCCGTTCTCCCGACCGCATCGGCGATGCCCGCAAGCGTCTCGGCGGCTCCGTTGGTGGGTCTCGAAGGGGCCTGGTTGGGATACATGGCAGCCATGGCAATCTCCCTTCGGGTCGGCGCGTGCCGGCGGGTGCCGTGCGTCTTCCCGTGTGTCAGTGGTGAACGCGCAACTCGGGATCGAGTTCCATCGCGTCGCTGCAGTGTTCCCACTCATTCATCCGGTAACCCAAAATGAATGGCCAGCCCACTAGCCAACTCTTTGTTTGTGCTCCGTCTTTCCATTCATTGATCCAGCTTCGCCGGAATCGAATGAATGGGACGGAACACTAGGTGAACCGCTGCTTTGTGGACCGATTTTCCGCCGTGATGCCGGCGTCTTTCGGATCGACCGCGAGCATCGCGCCACGTGACCGCCCGCTGTAGAGATCGATGGCGGCTCTTCCGACCTCCTCGACGTAGGCAGCCGCCAGACGCTTTGCCAGTTGATCGCGACCGATCCTGACGAGGTGCCCGCTGAGCCGCTCTCGCGCCTCCTGGGTCGCTGCAGACGCGGGGTTGGCAAAGCGTACGAGACGCCAGATGTCGTAGGCGCGCACGAAATAATCGATCGCACCGCGCCATCGATAGATCAACGCCAGCCTGCGGACCGTGATCTGGTCGCCGAGCGGTATCGAGCCGATGATGAAGAGCCGTAGCCGAGCGCTCGCCTGCTCGACGATCAGCAGCGCCTCGGGCATCGTGAAGCGCAGCAGCGGATCGTCGAGTTTTGGGTGGAACTCCTCGGCGACCGCGCGAACCGTCGTCATGCCGAGATCCAGCACCGCGCCCCACGACGACAGCGAGGCCGGATCGAGTGCACCAGCGATGCTCCTCACCCGGCGCCAGGCCGAGGCTTCGCGGGTGGGCAGCTCACCGGAGTGATCGTCTTCCAGCTGCTCGGCGGCGGCTCGCGCCTGGTCGATCCCAGGCCCCAGCAGATGCCGCTCGAGGAGATAGGTGGTCGAGGCCAGCGTCACTGCCGCAATCGCCCAATAGAGCAGCCAGCCGTTCTGGAGCAGCCAGAGCGTCCCGAGCGGAATGAGGCTCACCGTCGGGAGCACCAGAGCGATCCCGATCAGCCAGTAGGTCAGCATTCTCTTGGCGTCGGTTCGGTTGGACATTTTCCAGTCGCGTTCGACAGCTCGGGGGTTGTTCGCGGCGAACATCGGAGGGATTGGGATTGCCCCTCCCCGGCCATTGGTCGGGGAGGGGTCCTACCGGTCGCCCGGCAGGCTAGCGTTCTGATTCATTCATTCGGTACCCCAAATGAATGGCCAGCCCACTCGCCAACTCTTTGTTTGTGTTCCCTCTTTCCATTCATTGGTCCAGCTTCGCCGGAATCGAATGAATGGGAGGGAACACTAGCGTTGCATCCGATTGTCGTCGATGTCGCCTGGCCGATGGGGCAGGACATCGGGCTCGAAGCCATCCCAACCATCGCGGCCGTAATCGGCCCTGCGAGCAGCCGGATCGATGGGGTCGTGGCGATCGAGGATGGCTTGAACGGCTCCGCCGCGCGCGTCATCGGTGCGGACAGTCACCAACGTGCCACCACGCCGGACAGCTTCCACGTACACGTGCGCGTTCTCCTCGGTCTCGCCACCCTCGACAAGGGCGCCGATGATACCGCCCGCGGTTGCTCCTGCCACTGCGCCGACAGCAACCGACGTCAGCCAGCCAGCTGCTACGACCGGACCAAGGCCCGGAATGGCCATCAGCCCCAATCCGGCAAGAAGCCCCGCGCCGCCGCCCAGTGCCGCGCCCAGGCCTGCGCCCGTTGCGGTCGCCGACATGTCATCGACGTCGGGGTGCTGCTCGCTCACTTCCTGATTGGCAATCAGGCCGATCTCGGAGGAGGGGACACCCGCTGCCTTGATCTCGGCGACGGCGCGTTGCGCCTGGCCGTAGGTGTCATAGACTCGACTATACGTATTCATGGCATGATCCTCATCGATTGGGTTGAGATCAGTTGAAAACCACGTTGCCCTTGTAATCGACCGCAACCGACACATTCTTGTCGGCTTGTGTCGCCTTGCCGCGCCAGATTCCGTCGGCGTCCTTCTCCAGCCTGGTCACCTTGTCGAGGCCGCTGGCGACGATCCGATCCTTGGCCTGATCCTCGGTGAAGCTGTTGGCGCCGGCGAAGGGGGCTCCCGCCTCGGCCTTGGCCGTGGTGAACACGCCGGCACGGCAGTTTTCGAGGAAGACTGTGTCGGTCAGCTTGCCGTCCGCGGGAATGGTCTTGCCAGCGACCCGCAATGCCGCGACGTACCGGCTCGACTCGGTCGCGCTCACTACGCCGTCCTTGTCGACGTCGGCGGCAGTCCAGGCGGCCGTGCACTCCGGCTCTGTCATGGCGAAGGCAGGCATCGCCATCAGTGACAACAATCCAGCTGCTAGAACTAATCTTTTCATGGTAGCGCTCCTTCGATTCACAGGTTCGGATAAACAGAGAACCGTTTCGTGCCTGTAGAACGTTGCTCGGGGTGATCGGTTCCACGGCCAGCTCGCTATCGCCGACCTTTGTTGCCGTCGGGGCCGGATGCTCGTGGATGGAGCTGTCGCGCCGATCGATGTCCGGTCGCTCGCCCAGCCATACGGCCTGCGTGACGGGAAAAGTGCGCGAGAGCCGATGCCAGCCGCAAGGAATGCGGCTCGAGGCCGGCGGCAGCAGCATCGGCGGCAGACCGGACGACACCTGCTGGCATCGTCCGGCTCGTCAGTCTTCAAGCGAGGCGAGCAATACGGATCAGGACTTCCAGACGGCGCCGAGCAGAAAGCCCATCGCCGCCGCGATCGCCAGCGTCGTCAAAGGCTGGTTGCGCACCGAGCTGTCGACTGCGCCTTTGAAATTGGTGGCGACGTCCTGGACGTTCTCGCCGAGTGCCCGCCCACGGCTCATGGCGGCCGCCGCGACGTCCTCGACGCTATCGGCGACAGTCTCGAAGGTCTGGCTGGCCTGCTCGCGGGCAGCGGTGCGGTCGGTCGGATTGTACTGCTGTGACATGTGATTCACTCCTCGGGATCGGGTTGATATCCCAGACACAACGCACCAGGGAGCGATTGGTTTCATTGCGGGAGCTCGATTGTGTCGTCGCAGAGATGCCGGGCGGCGACCATCGTGGTGATCAGCAACGGTACGGCGAGAAAGACACCCGCAGGTCCCCACATCCAGCTCCAGAACGCGATCGAGAGGAACACCGCGAACGGGTTGAGCGTCAGCCGCTGACCGATCAGCAACGGGGTGATCAGCTCGCTTTCCAGGGTGTTGACGATCACATAGAGACCTGGCGCAATCAGAGCCGCCGTCAGGGCCGGCAGACTGAGCACACCGACGACGAGCAGCGTTGCCGTCACCACGATCATCCCGACATAGGGCAGGTAGTTCATCGTTGCCGCCAGCACGCCCCAGAGCAGCGGGTTGGGCAAGCCGGCGAGATAGGCGATGGCTGCGGTGGCGAGGCCCAGGAAGACATTCACGATCGTCAGCGTGCCGAAATAAATCTTCATGTTGCGGTCGACGTCGGAGAGGATCCGCAGCACCAGCAGGCGGGTATCGCGATCGGGCATGAACAGCACCAGGGCGGTCCGCATTTTGGTCTGATAGATCAGCAGGAAAACGAGCGCTAGCGAGAACAGGAACAGCTGATTGAGGGCCGGGGTGACCACGCCGAGGATGCTGGTGATCATGCCCGACCCCTGCTCGATGCTGACGGTCGCACCTTTGCTCGCCCCGGTCGCCTGGGCAAAGATTTCGCCGAATTGCTTGAAAAGCTCCATCGGCCGGTTCATCTCGCGCATCTTGGCCCGCAGCAACGCTCCGAGCTCGTTGGCGCGGTCGAGCCAATAGGCGATCGGCAGGCTCAACAGCGTCAATAGCACCACAGCCAGCAGCACCAGCCCGAGCACCACCAGTGCTACGGCGATGCCGCGATGCACGCCATGCGCCTCGAGCCAGTCCGTCACGGGATCGAGGATGGTCGCGACCACCCAGGCGATGAGGATCGGCACCAGCACGGCGCCCATGAAGTAGATGCACGCGACCACCGCCAGCACGAACAGCCCGACTTGAGAGAGCACTGCAGCGCGATCCCAAGGGTCGCGGGGCGCCGC
>JANNSW010000398.1:0-3240 GCA_031403055.1 Hyphomicrobiaceae bacterium
CGCTGCTTCGCCTGGTCCCCGCGAAGATCCAGGCGAGGCCCAAGCCTCGGACCGCTTCAAAACTTCTGCTTGTGAGACCGCGCCACATCCTTGGGAGACATCCCGAGTTCGGCGCCCATGCTCGCGAACAGCCGGCGGAACTGGCCGCTCTCCTGGCACGACCTGTAGGTGAGCCCATAGACCTGCCGGCAGGCGAAGAGGCGACCGCCCGACGGCAAGTGCAGCTTGGCGGCACGGCGGCCGGTGACGGGGCAGACGAGCCACCAGCGCAGCCCTCCATAGGTCGGCCGTGTCGTCACGAGCCGGATCGTGGATGTGGCCGGCTCCTTGCTGACGAGGTAGTCGAGCCTCAAGGTGCCGTTGTCGCGGTCGAGAAGATCCGCCGCGTAGCCGATTTGGGCGAACGGCTCATCCTCCCCGCGCCAGGACCAGCACCAGGTCCCGTGCGTCATGCGGCCGGGGGCGAGCGCGTCCTTCTTGATTAGCGCCGACATCGAGAGCGTGAGGCCGTCCTCGACCGCGACCTTTTTTGCGCCATTCCATCCGCTGCCGAAACCGCCCATGTGATCGTGCACCCGGATTATCCTAAATCATCAAGGTTGCAGCGCTGCGGAATGAACGTGCCGGAACGCTGTCGATCGTCAAAGCCCGATTCTGCGGCCTGTCGTCGGCGGCAGGGATGACACGAGGCCTCGTGGCGTTTCGCCGAGCAAACCCATTGCTGCCGCCGTCTGCAGCCAATTCGCGCGGGCGATTGACGCTCCCAGCTGAAAGCAAACCCAATCGAGGCGATCGCAACGGAACGCTGCTCATGCGGCCGCAGCGCTGTCGAACTCTGGCTCCACCGCTGCGGCGTCGAGCGTCTCGAGCCGCCAGGCCTGGGCTTCCCTCAAGGCACGGATTGCCTTCAGGAGCTGATTGTCGAGCGTCGTCTGATAGCGACTGAGGACATCGAGCGATTGTGTCGGCAGCACTGCTGCCTTTGCGCGGTGCTGCTCGGCCAAAGCGAGGACCGTCGGGCGCTGCTCGGCCTGCTGGAGCTGATCCTTGCACCACAGTGCGAGCTCGGCGACGTAGCCGATGAGACCATTGTCGTGGTGAGCGAGGTGCTGCTCGACGGTCTCGTCGTCTTCGGCGGCATCCGCCTCGAGTTGCTCCCGGATCAGCGGTGTCTTGTCGGAAAGCGCAAGGCTTTCATCCTCACCGACGCACTCGAATTCGGCGAGCAAGCTGCGACACCAGTCGACCCGATCCTCGTCGAAGGGCTCGAGGTCGCTGTCCTCGATGCTGCCGACGGCTTGCCCGAGCTCGCGCGCGACCCTGTCGGCGATCTTGCGTTCGAGCTGCTCCAGGTCGAGCATGGCTGTCTCGGCACGCACGAGGCGGCGTTGCCGCCAAATGCCGATCGCGATCCGCTCGACGAGGCTGCATTCCAGTGCGCCGACAGGGCAGTGGTCCGCGATCAGGTCCCTGAGGAGTATTCGATACTCCGCCGGGTCCTCACTGGCGAGGGCTGCGTGGTTGGCGCGCAAACCGTGCTGCAAGCCATTGAGGCTGACGCGGCGCTTGCCTTGGAGCGTGCGCGGGCCGGTGCTCTGGAGGGCGTTGGCGCGGTTGGCGACAATTCGAGGCTGGCTCACGTTCATGGCTCTGCGCCGCATCCATGGATCGGTAATGGAGTAAACTATAGTCGATGACGCGAATCTGGTCAGCTGTGTGCCGGTGGGCAGGCCGATCCGCATGCGCTAATGTGCCCGTCGAGATCGCAATCGCAGGCTGCTGGAGTGTTGGCCAACGTGGACAAGCAGAATCTGAGTGAGAGTGGCATCTGCGCAAAGAACATTTCAACTGCGGACGCCTTCCGAGCCGCAGCCGAGTAGTGCGTCATGGGCCATGTTCGCCTCGGCAAACTGCGGACATCGCGAGAATGGCGGCAGGTTCTTGCGCTCCTGGGCGACAATGCCGACGTGGCCGAGATCGCCGATGCCGTCGCGACGGCTGCTGAAGACGAACTCATATCTGCACGCGGCGATCCCGTGCTCGCCAGCACAGTCTGGCTCCTCACCCAGCTACCCCTGGCTGCGCGCTCGAAGCGTTTTGCCGCCGAACTCGGCAGCCTGGGCTTCACGCCGGGAAGCGAGCAATCGCTGCTCAACGTCGTCGCCGGGCTCTCGCGCGCTGTCGATAGCCAGGTTTCAAGCGGCCAAACTCGCACGGATTTCGGCGAGCTTGCCCGGCAAGCCGCAGCCGAGAGCTTGTCCACGCTTGTCGGCGCGCGATTGCCAGGCCTCTTCGGCACCAGTGCCTCGGACTTCCAGATTGAGCTTGCCAAGTTCGCCAGCAAGGATCGGTTTGCGCTGCTGGCCAGTGATTTCTTTGCACGCCTCACGTTCAAGACGCTCGACTACTACATCAGCCGGGTCCTTCCCGATTTTGTTGGGCCAGGACGTCCGCTCCAATCGCTAGACCAGCAAAGCGACTTCCGTTCTGGCCTCGCGCAACACTGCAGCGAAGCGGCGGTCATCGTCGTGGCTTTTGCCGGCGGTTGGTTCTCGAAAGCGAACTTCACAGGGAGGCTCACAAGAGAAGCCACACAGGGCTTTACCGACTACGCCCTCAAGAAGATGCGCGACGAGCTGCGCGCACGGAGGGCGGACGATGCGTGAGCATCTCTTCCTCTGTGGGTTGGACGAAGCCCAGCGCAGCCGGTTCTCGGATGGCCAGATCCTCAGCCTCGCCAAAGGGAGCGGCAACCTCAAGCTGAAGCTCGACCAGATGCGTCGGAAGCTTGCGGGCAATGAGCCGGAGCGGCTGACGGACTTTCTCGAGATCGCAAGCTATGTCTTTGCGGCCGATCGCACGACGAGCCGCGGCAGCGCGATTCTCAAGAACATGGGGGAGGAATGGCGGCGGACGTTCCACCTCGTCATCGGGGTTCGGGATCCCGCCTTCTGGAATCGCCAGGACGTCAGACACGCTTTATCGGAAGCCCTTGCTTTTCTCTCGGAGGATACCTGGCGGCTGGAGTTTGAACCAAACCGCCATCCGCGATCCCTCCAGGGCTACTTCAATTTCCGGATGCAAGAAGCCGACGCCGAGGGCGGCACGTCAATTGTGCTGTTCTCGGGCGGCCTCGACTCATTGGCTGGTGCCGTACACGAGTTGAGAACGACGAACAGGCACGTCGTACTCGTCAGCCATCGCAACCTGCCGATCGTCGGCGCTCGCCAGAAAGAGCTC
>JANNSW010000399.1:0-1529 GCA_031403055.1 Hyphomicrobiaceae bacterium
TCAGCGCACTGTTGAAATTGCCGGTGCAACTCGCGTGCCCCTCGAAGCCGAGCTGGCGGTAGCGCTTCTCGTCGCAGCTCGGCACCAGCGTGTCGTGCACGCCGGGCGAGGTGTCCTCGATGAGGGTGAGGATCGGATTGCGCAGATTGGTCACCAGCGCATCCCCGACGCGTGGCGCGATCCGGAACCAGGTGTTGCGGCAGTGCGGCATCGACATGAACTCGGACGGGTCGCCCTGCTTGAAGGCCCAGCAATCGATAACCTGGCTGCCGTAGGTGTTGACGATAGTGAGCGTCTGGCCGCGGCGGAGATGCATGGCAACCCCGCTGCTTGCCTTCAACGTTCGCGGTTTGGCCATGGCGTCCTCCACAACTGGAATGGGCATGATACAGACCTTGCTGACCCTGGCGAGCCCTGGTCGCCGCAACGAAGATATGCGTCTCGGCTGCGGATGCATGGCTTGGCCCAGGAAGCGATCGGGCGCAATCTGCCTCCGAGGTGCATTGGGTGCCGCCGTGGCGGCAAGCATGGAGAACCCCATGATTCCGAAAATCGACATCGCGCCCCTGTTCGGGCCGTCGGTGCCGGCGCGGGAGGCAACCGATGCGACCATTCGCAAGGTCGCCGCCGATATTGGCTTCATGACGGTGCATGGCGTGCCGGGCGATGCGTTATCGCCGGTGCTGCGACGCCGACTGCTGTCGATCTTCGCGCTGCCTGACGAGGAGAAGCGCAAGATGTGGCGCCGGGCCTTCGACCGATCGCGGCCCAACGTCTATCGTGGGTGGTTCCCACTGCAGAATGGCTTCCCGACCTACAAGGAAGGCGCCGATCTCGGCCCGGACGTGGTCTATCCCGAGCGGGTCCGGCCGGGTGCTCCACTGACCGAGCCGACGCCGATACCTTCGGAGGCAGTGCTGCCCGGGTGGCATGCGGCGGTCGACACCTACTATCGCGCCATGGAACGGACAGGAGCCGTGCTGATGCGATCGATCGCGCGCGGCCTCGGGCTCCCGGAGACGAGTTTCGATGCTGCCTTTGCCAACGGCATCTCGACGCTGAGATTGACCCGCTATCCGGTCCGCCCGCCCGAATCCTTCAGCGAGATGGCGCGCGAGAAGTACACGGCCGACGATGGCCGGTTGCTCAACAATGCGGCGCATGTGGATTCGGGCTTCCTGACGCTGCTCGCCCAGGACGGCGTCGCCGGACTGCAGGCGCGCACGCGCGAGGGGACCTGGGTGACAGTGCCGCCCGAGGAGGGCGCGCTCGCGATCAATTTCGGCAAGGTGCTCGAGCGCTGGACCGGCGGGCGGGTCCGCGCAACCGAGCACCGCGTTGCCGGCTCGAGCACGGAGCGTTTCTCGGTCCCCTTCTTCTACGAGCCCGATCCCGAGTTCGAGATCGCGCCGCTCGCAGGCCTCGAGGCCGAGCCGTTCGCGCCCTTCCTCTATGGCGATCATTTGTGGGCCGCGACCACGCGCTTCGTCGAGCAGAAGGGCATTGCGCATCTGCGCGAGCCACGCCGG
>JANNSW010000400.1:0-4259 GCA_031403055.1 Hyphomicrobiaceae bacterium
ATTCCCGGCTTCAAGAGTGTAAGCAGATTGTACAGCTCGACGAGATTGTTCTGTACCGGCGTCGCCGACAGCAACAGCAGGAAGCGCTTGTTCAGTGCGTCGACGAGCTTCCAGCCGGCACTCGCGCGGTCACACAGGTGATGCGCCTCGTCGACAACGACGATATCGAGCTGGCGCGCGGCCAACGCCTCCATGTGCTCGCGCCGGCGTGCGGTTGCAATCGAGGCGACGATGCGCGACTGGTCCCAGAACGCAGCCGCGTCCTCGCGCAGCAACGGGTCGTAGGTTGTGGCGAAGCCGAGGCCGAACTTGCACTCCAGCTCCTCCCGCCACTGGCCAACCAGCGAGGCGGGCGTCAGCACCAGCACGCGCTCGGCCATTCCGCGCAATGCGTACTCCTTGAGTACCATGCCGGCCTCGATGGTCTTGCCGAGGCCGACCTCGTCGGCAAGCAACACTCGGCCGCGGAACTGCTTCAGCACCTTGCGTACGGTCTCGATCTGGTGCCACAGCGGCTCCACCCCGACGAGATGCGGCAGACAGAGCAACTCGTCGAAGCCCTGGACGAGCCCGAGATGGGCGAGGCGCTCACGCAATTGAAAGGCGCGTCCGTCGGTCTCGGGAGCTTGGGTGACGGCCGCGATCAGTGGCGCGAGGTCAAGCTGCAGGCTGAGCGGGATGTCGATGTCGACGAATGGCAATGATGGCGGCAAGGCCGGCGTGACCTGCACCGGCGGCGTGGCGCTACCAGCCCCTTTCGACTCGGTCTTGCCGTGCTTGCCGACTGCCTTTGCAGCTTCACTCCTGGCCGGCCCATCCGTCGCTTTGCTGCGTCCTCTGGCCGGCTGCTGGCGTAGGCCGGCGTGAGTTGGCGAGCTTCGCCGCGCCGGACGATCCCGCTCCATGATCTGGTTGAGCTGACGGTTCAGCCAGTCGATCTGCGACATTCCAGCCGGATAGGTGCGGAATGCGTCGACGAGCTCGGTGAGACCATTGCGCTCGAGCAGCAGCCGGGCCGCGGGCCGCCTTCCGGCGAGGTTCAATGCGAGCGCTCGCAGCAGCGTCTCCGCCGGCGACGCTGCCCGCTTGGAGAAGCGCTTGAGAAAAACCAAAGCGCGCTCGTGCCGGCCGTCGATGAGTGCCGCGTTGGCGGCCAGCAACAGAAGGTCGACATCGCCAGGGCAGGCCTTGATCGCCCGCTCGCCAAGCAGCAGGAACCCTTCACCCTGATCGGGGTGATCGAAGGCGCTGACCATTCGCCGGTTCCAGACATCGGGGTCATCGTCTGCGTCTTCAGCCGCGCTGGCTGCAGGCGACCCGAATGGGGCCTGGGGCTCGAGGGCGCGCAAGCGCCCAGGCGGCGGCTTCGAGACCACCGGCGGTTCCTCGAACAGGCCCAACTGACGCTGCGCTCGATTTGGCATGGCTCGACCGTCTAGGTTCGCGGATGCCGGGCACGCACAGCACGACTCGAAGCCCCATCCTCACGGCCAGTCTGGCAAGCAAGGGGGTCATCCGCAATGCGCTTTCTGTTGCGTGTGGATTTCGTGTGCGCGGAGGCGGCGCTTCTGGGCCTTCCCGACTCGACTGCGAGCAAGGCGCGGCAGCCTCCGCGAGCCCTCGGCGTTGTCCTCGCGAGCGACTGCAAGGAAGCGACGGCGCGGTTGTGCTTCGGCGTAGGGTGCAATAGGCGCCTTCGCCGTATTGCACCTGCGGCTGACGTTGCGATCCGGGGGGGTGCAATACGGCCTGAAGCAGGCCCATTGCACCCTACGGGTCCCGTGCTCGACTTGACGACAAGACGGTACGGCCATTGTTCGCAGTGTCCTGAGCCCCGCTTACCCTATGACGCCGCTTGCTTGATCTCCTCACAAAGCCAGTCGCGGAAGACCCGGACTTTGCTTCGCTCCAGAGCTTTGGGCGGATAAACGAGGTAGTAGGCTAGATCGGCAGGCAGGCTCATGGTGAATGGTCGGACGAGGCGACCGGCGCGAAGGTCGTCGGCCACGAGCGCGCTACGCCCAAGAGCGACGCCATCGCCTTGCACTGCGGCCTGAACGGCATGCTCAGAGGATTGAAACCGCGGCCCGCGATGCGGATCGACACCGTCGACGCCTGCTGTCCTGATCCACATCGCCCAGTCGACCTGGAAGTCGTCGTGGATCAGGGTGTGGTGCTTGAGGTGAGCCGGCTCGCTCAAGGGCTGGGGGCCGTTCAGCAGCTCCGGACTGCAGACGGGGAACAGCTCCTCCTTCATCAGCAGCTCCGCGGTGAGCCCGGGATAGCGTCCGCGACCGTAGCGGATCGCCAGGTCGATGCCATCGTTGACGAAGTCGGCCAGCTTCTCTGACGTCGCGAGGCGCACATCGATATCGCCGTGCGCCCGGCGGAACCGGAACAGTCGGGGCACCAGCCATTTCGCCGCGAATGAATCGAGCGTGCTGATGCTGAGCACGCCATGGGATTCCTCGTCCGCCAGCGCTGAGGTCGCTGCCGCCAATCGGTCGAGGGTATCGCGGACAGCGGCCGCATATGAAGACCCCATCGGTGTCAGTCGCACGGCACGTGTCAGTCGTTGGAAGAGCTGGACGCCGAGATGGTCCTCGAGATGGCGGATGGCCCGGCTGACGGCGCCGTGGGTCACGTGAAGCTCGTCGGCCGCCTTCGAGAAGCTCAGTTGCCGTGCAGCTGCCTCGAAACTCCGGAGCGTGTTGAGGGGTGGAAGCCGTCGGTTCACATGGGCCTCGTATACGTGACTTCTGATCACACATATCACACCGATTACTCGTTTGTCAGTGGCCGCGCAAAACCTCATCTACCCTCTCATGAAAGCCGAGATGCACACGATCCCGGCCTCGAGATCGAAAAGGAGAGGCTAATGCCCAACGTGATCAATTCTCACAAGAGCAGCACTGACAGCACCGGTGTCCTCCTGGGTGCCCTGCGCAATCCGCTGGCGATCGCAGCGAGCATTGCGCAGCGCGTGCGCGGACGCCGGGAGCTCAATCGGCTGTTGAACCTGCCGGACTACCAGCTGAAGGACATTGGATTGCAGCGGCACGACATCCAGCGGGAGGCTTTGAAGCCGTTCTGGCGCGCCTGACGGGCCCGCGGCGATTGCGAGCACAATGGCCAGGCAGCGGCGAGGTTGGCCGCTGCCTGAGTCGCACATCAACGCCATGCCTGGCGCACATGTCCGACGCTGGGGATCGCAGGTCTCCCCTCATTGTATGGGGCAGATCAAATCGTGCTGCGCCCGCCTTCCCCTTGTGACGCCGAGTTGCCGCCGAGCAGTCTGTCGAGCACCCATTGGCTCATGGCGTGGACGACCGGCTCGTGCAGCGACAGGCGGCCCGGCTGGCTGAAGGACGATTGCAGGCCCGCCTGCTGCAGCTCGGAAATGGTATTGTCCTCCGGGAGCGACTTGTCCCAGCGCTGATAGTAGTTCTGCGCGACCTCGGCGAAATCGGATCGCTCGCTCGTCGCGCGCGGGAAGCAGGCACCGTGAGTGACGAGTGAGCGCCCCACACCGCGCGGGGCGACATGGAGCCACCACATGCAATCGAGCGTCGTGGCAAAGAACCAGTTCGGGTAGACGACCGCGAAGAAGGTGCCTTCGGCGGCCTTGCCCTTCAGGCCCGGCACATGCGGAAACGTCGCGGTTGCACCCGGCAGGACCGCGACCGTCTTGGTGCCCGGCAGATGGATCGCATCCCACGCGCCGACACTGTCCTGTTTGGTGCAAACCTGCGTTCCGATGGACACGCGGTGCACGGTCGCGGTGTGGTAGTCCTCCATGGCGTTCTCGACATAGAGCTTCCAGTTGCATGCGAGGTCGTACTCCTTCCGGCGCGTGACGACCATGTCCTCGAAACGATAGGACCCGAAGACGTCGACCGCGTTGCCGAGATACTGGTGGAGGGAGACGGAGCTCGCATCGAGCGAAACGAACATGAAGCCACCCCAGGTCTCGAGCCGCACGGGGATGAGGCCGTATTCGGACTTGTCGAAGCCCTCGACACCCTCCATCCCCGGCGCCCCCCTCAGCTCGCCGCCGAGCCCGTAGGTCCAGCTGTGATAGGGGCAGGCGAAAGCGCTGCAGCGGCCATTTCCGGCCACGAGCCGCGTGCCGCGGTGGCGGCAGGTATTGGCGAAGGCGCGAACGGTGTTGCTGCTGTCGCGCACCACGATGATGGACTCACCGAACAGGTCGACGGTCAGGTAGTCGCCGCTTGCCGGTATCTCGTCGACCCGGCCGA
>JANNSW010000401.1:0-2676 GCA_031403055.1 Hyphomicrobiaceae bacterium
CCCGCCAACGGTAAACAACTCCCTTAGGTTTGGCCTCCCTGTGCCGGAATTGTCCGATCGTTGTCCGTTTTCGCAGCGCTTCGCCGGGCAGGGCATTCGCTCCAGCACGCAGAGCCGGGCCGGAGCCGAGCCTTGCTCTCTCTTCCGTCACGCCCGCGAAGGCGGGCGCCCAGATACGCCGGCGACTTGCCGGGGTCGTAGCGCCCCCGCCGGGCATCGGCTGATCTGACGGGGCTCGGGTCGACAGCACGCGCGGGGATTTCCGGCTGGGCGCCCGCCTTCGCGGGCGTGACGGTCGGTGGGGCGGTGACTTGATGGATGGGCCGGGGACGGGCTAACTGCGCGCTGGGAACGGGCGATAGCAGTTGAGCCGGGCCTTTGTTGTGCTTTGTACACCCTTCCTTCTCGCCCGCTCTGGCGGGCGCCCAGACACGCCGGCGACTTGCCGGGGCCGTAGCGCTCCCGCCGGGCATCGGCTGACCTGACGGGGCTCGGGTCGACAGCACGCTCGCGGCGTTCCGGCTGGGCGCCCGCCTGCGCGGGCGTGACGATCGGTGGGGCGGTGACTTGATGGATGGGCCGGGGACGGGCTAACTGCGCGCCGGGAACGGGCGATAGCAGTCGAGCCGGGCCGGGGCGTCCGCCGAGAGAAAGAGCATTGCGATGAGAGCGACGAATTCAGGCAACGATGCCATGCACGCGGCCGAGGTGGCAGCCAGAGGAACCACCAATCTGGGCCCACTGCCGCAGTGGGATCTCGGCGATCTCTATGCGGCCCCCGATGCACCCCAGCTCAAGACCGACCTGGCAGCTGCCGCCAAAGCCTCCTCCGAGTTGCGCTCGCGCTATCAGGGCCGTCTTGGCGAGCTGGTCGAGGGCGGCACCCGGCTCGCCGAGGCGATCGCGGCCTATGAAAGCCTGCAGGACACGCTCGGCCGGATCGGCTCCTATGCGGTGCTGCACTATTCCGGCAACCGCTCCGACCCCGAGCGTGGGAAGTTTTTCGGCGATATGCAGGAGCGCCTGACCACCATCTCGACCGATCTCCTCTTTTTCGAGCTCGAGCTCAACCGCATCGACGACATGGCGCTCGAGCCGGCGTTCGCGGCGCCCGAGCTCGCCCACTACCGGCCGTGGCTGGAGGATCTGCGCCGCGAAAAACCCTACCAGCTCGACGAGAAGCTCGAGGAGCTGTTCCACGAGAAGCACGTGACCGGGCGCGGCGCCTTCAACCGCCTGTTCAACGAGACCATGTCGGCATTGCGCTTCGAGGTGCAGGGCGAGAGCCTCTCGCTGGAGCCGACGTTGAACCTGTTGACCGACGCGCGCGAGCCACGCCGGCGGGCGGCGGCGGAAGGCCTCGCCAGGGTGTTCAAGGAGAATCAACGCCTGTTCACCCTCATCACCAACACGCTCGCCAAGGACAAGGAGATTTCCGACCGCTGGCGCGGCTTCGGCGACGTCGCGGCCTCGCGCCATCTCGCCAACCGGGTCGAGCCGGAAGTGGTGGCGGCGCTGGTGGAGGCGGTGCGCAGCAAATACGCTTCGACCGCGCACCGCTACTACGCGTTGAAGGCACGCTGGCTCGGGCAGGACAAGCTTTCCTATTGGGACCGCAACGCGCCACTCCCCGAGCAGCCCGACCGCCAGATCCCCTGGGCCGATGCGCGCCGCACCGTGCTCGATGCGTATCGGACCTTTTCGCCCGAGATGGCGAAAATTGCTGGCGATTTCTTCGACAAGGGCTGGATCGATGCGCCAGTGCGCGAAGGCAAGTCGCCCGGCGCATTTGCTCATCCGACGGTGCCATCCGCGCATCCCTATGTGCTGCTCAACTATCTCGGCAAGCCGCGCGACGTAATGACGCTCGCCCACGAGCTCGGCCATGGCGTGCATCAGGTGCTCGCAAATGCTCAGGGACCGCTGATGGCGCCCACGCCCTTGACGCTGGCCGAGACCGCCAGCGTGTTCGGCGAGATGCTGACCTTCAAATCGCTGCTTGCGCAAGCCCGCGGCCCGCGTGAGCGCAAGGCGCTGCTCGCCGCCAAGGTCGAGGACATGATCTCGACGGTGATGCGCCAGATCGCCTTCTACAGCTTCGAGCGCAAGGTCCACGACGCGCGCCGCGAAGGCGAGCTAACCTCGGAGCAGCTCGGGCGTTTCTGGATCGAGGTGCAGGCGGAGAGCCTGGGCCCGGCGGTCGCGCTGAAGGAGGGCTACGAGACCTTCTGGAGCTACATCCCCCATTTCATCCATTCGCCCTTCTACGTCTACGCCTATGCGTTTGGCGATTGCCTGGTGAACTCGCTCTATGCGCTCTACGAGGAGGCTCATCCGGGGTTCGTCGCGAAGTACTTCGACATGCTGCGCGCGGGCGGCTCCAAGCACCATTCCGAGCTGTTGAAACCGTTCGGGCTCGATGCCACGCGGCCCGAATTCTGGCTGAAGGGGCTGGGCGTGCTCGAGCGCATGATCGACGAGCTGGAGGGGGTCGAGGGATAGGTCGTCCAACCACCATCCCTGGACAGGCTATCAACCCCGGTGCCATATGGCGCAGGCTAAGCGAAAGATCGGACACGACATGGGCCTTTTTCGCGAGCTGTTCGCCTAGGGCAGGGCAGGCCACCAGTTAAGCCACCTTGCACAAAGGTGACAATGGAATTGCCAGATGACCTG
>JANNSW010000402.1:0-3094 GCA_031403055.1 Hyphomicrobiaceae bacterium
ATCGCGTCATGCCTGCCTTCGTCCGCACCATCGGAATTGACTATTCGGGCGCGGAAACACCAACCGCCAGCCTCAAGGGCTTGCGCGTCTATCTGGCCGAGGGGAATGCGCCGCCTATCGAAGTGCCGCCGCCGCCCTCAGCCAAGAAATACTGGACTCGGCGCGGGATCGCCGAATGGCTGGTGACGCGGCTTTCCGAAGACGTGCCGACGCTGGTCGGCATCGACCACGGCTTTTCGTTTCCGTTGCGCTGTTTTGAAGTGCACGGGCTGTTGCCCGACTGGCCGCGCTTCCTCGACGATTTCCAGCGCCACTGGCCGACCGACGAGGATCACGTCTATGTCGAGTTCGTGCGCGACGGCATAGCGGGCATTGACCCATCACGGCGCTGCAAGGCCAACGCCGATGACGCGGACGCTGTTGCCGCGCCTGGACGTCCGGTAGCCGACCGCCCCGCAGAGCTGGGCAAAGACGCGACGAAAGGCGAGCTCCGGGACGGGTTCGAGGTCGTTGCCCGCACACCAGTCGGTGTAGGGCCGATAGAGTTGAGAGATCGCGATCGTGCTGCCGTTCTGGTTGGCAAGGCAGGCTGCGGCGAACTGCGCGAGATCACCGACGGGTCGGAGGTTGACCGCGGGCTCACTCCCCGGCACCGGTGCGGGCATCGGAGCCGCAGTTGCTGGTTCGGATGGGGGTGCTGCAGATGTCACAAGGGCCCCCTCCGGTTTCTGCGAGGCCGCCGTGGGCACCAGCAATCGGACGGCCGCCGGGAACGCAAGGGAGGCCACCAGCTCGATCCCGAGCGCAGCCATAAGTGCAAAGACGTCGCGCACTACGGTATTGCCGAGGCCGCTGAACCGGGCGACGAGGGCAGCAGTCCAGTCCCCTTCGATGCCACGCGATGCCGCTCCTGTCTCGGCAACCACCGAACGCAGCTCGGCAATCCGACCCTCCAAGCGTCCGGCCTCGAGACTGCGGGCAAGATCAGCTTCGAGCGAGCGATAGGCGGCGCACCACTCCCGGCTCTCCGAGCGGGTCGCATCGATGCATGCCGATGTTGCCTGCCAGCGGCGATCGATGCGCAGGGCCTGCAATCGGGCGCTGAGTGCGGCTGCGGGCTCAACGATGCCCAACGACATGAGCCCGTCCTTGAGGCGATCCAGCTCGGCGCGGGCATCGCTGGCGAGTTGGGCGCCCGTCTCGATCGCGCCCGCTGTCGAGGCCCGCATCTGGGCGACACGGCCAGCGACGTTGGTGAAGCTGAGCGCCAGCAGCACCAGACCGGCGACGCCAAGGACCAGAGCCATCACTCGCGCGCGCTGGGCCAACAGCAGCGTGGCCGCCGTCAGGAACCCGACCTTGCCTAGGTCGATCAGAACGAACAGGGCCGCCAGCTGCTGGCCGGACTCGGCGTTGACGCCTGAGACATGGCCCGCAGTTCCGTTGATCCAGGCCGAGAGCGCCATGGCTCCAAGCCCCAGACCACAGAGAAGGATGGCGAGCAGCGAACGCACCGAAGTCACTCCTTGCTGGTCTCGATATTGAGACGTTGGATCGCCAGCTCGAAGGTCGCAGCAAGCGAGAGCTTCAATCGGGCCGCCGTGTCGGAGAGCATCGCCTTGGCCTCAGGCGTCGTCTTCAAATTGACCTGGGCGGTTCGGCCGGTTTTGCGCAGCGACCGGCCATCGACCTTGGCCGGCTTGCCGCCTGGGACGATCGAAGCCTTGCGAGGCTCGCGCACCTTCATGAGCTGCTGTTCGCGCTCGTGGCGCACCTCGTAGCTGTCACCTGGCCGCGCATGGCCATTGCGCTGCTTTAGTTTCATCAAGGCAGACGGATCGAGTTTGCTAATGTCGTAGTCGCCGATCTCGGACATGGCGGTCACCCCTCTCACCGGATTGATGTGGCGCGCCGGACGGGCGGCGGTGTCGCTTCGGCAAGTTCGGCCTTTAGGGCCGCCCAGAGCTTGGTGGCTTCCTTCTGCGACGCCCGATCGACCTCGCAGGCTGCTTTGCCCTCCGACATGGCGCCGGCATGGGCCAGCCGATCGAGCATCTGCACATCGACAATCCGGCCCTCCTGCTGGAGCGCGGCGATCGTGCCCTCGAGCAGCGGTCCCGCCTTGGGGTTGACCCGGTTCAAGACGAAGACGAAGGGGCGCTTGTGGCGGCAGGCGATCTGCACCGCCGGGTCGATGCCCTCGATATCCATGGGCGAGGCCATCACCGGGATCACAACCAGATCGGCGAAGGACGCGATCGAGGAGAGCGTTGCAACAAAGGCGGGTGGCCCGTCGATCACAAGGATCGAGAAGCCGAGGCCTGCGATGTGAGCGATGGCCCTGGGCAGATCCTGTGGATCGGCGTTCATGAACAGATGAGGGTTCTCGGCATCGGGCCGCCTCTCCCACCACGTCGTCAACGATCCCTGGGGGTCGAAGTCGAGCAAAGCGACTTTCTCACCGGCACGTGCGGCTTCAACCGCCGTCAATGCCGCGAGCGTCGTTTTTCCAGTTCCGCCCTTGGAGGAGATGAAGGCCAGGGTTCGCATCTGCGCATCCTTTGGGTCGCAGTTAAGGTAGACGGTAGTTTATAAGATACCAGCTACCTCATGGTATTTGATACTTTGTAAGATAGCAGCTATCATATGTGTCGTCAATGGGCCTAGAGGTCCGATGTCGCCCTACCGGTCTGTCACGTCAGCGCGACCGGCCTATCGCTTCACGGCGGCGCCGAGCGCCCGTGGCTCATCCAGGATCCGATAGACCTGCCGCCTCGAGATGCCGAGCTGACGGCTGATGTCCGACGGCCCTTGCCCTTCGGCTGATAGGCGACGAACCTCCTCGCGGTCGATGCGCCGCTGGCCACCGGCGTAGATGTTGTTGCGCTTGGCCCGCGCGATTCCCTCGGCTTGGCGCTCCCGTCTGAGATTGGTCTCGAATTCGGCAAAGACGCCGAGCATGTCGAAGAAGGCCTTGCCCGCCGCTGTCGTCGTATCGACCGGCTGCTCGGTCGCCTTCAAGGCGATGCCCTTCTTCTTCAGCTCGTGAACAATGTTCTGCAAGTCGCGCAGCGAGCGCGCCAGTCGGTCGATG
>JANNSW010000403.1:0-2228 GCA_031403055.1 Hyphomicrobiaceae bacterium
CCTTCCCCAACCTCGAGGCCGAGCTGAAGCTGCCCGAGCGGACGGCGGGAGCGGCGGCAGGGGAGGGCGCTGGGCGCCGGGGCGGGCGGCGGCGGGGTTGAGCGCAACTTGTCCATGGTCATTGACCATGATAAGCAAACGCGCATGGAACAGATGGCAATCTCAAAGTTCAAAGCTCAATGCCTTGCTGTGCTCGAACAGGTCCGGCGCACGGGGCAGCCTATTCTGGTTACGAAACGCGGCCGGCCGGTTGCGGAGATCGTTCCGCCGACAAGTCCAGAGTCCGATAGGACAACTTTCTTCGGGTGCATGCAGGGTACGGCACGAATTGTCGGCGACATCGAAGGACCGGCAGTGCCGCTGGAGGAGTGGGAAGTCCTTCGCGAATGAAGCTCCTGCTCGATACGCACATCTGGCTCTGGCTTACATTGGAGCCGCACAAGCTGCACGCTCGTGTCAGTGCAGCCATCGAGGATCAGGCCAACGAGCTATGGCTATCGCCGATCTCAGTTTGGGAAGCGTTGGTCCATGTCGAGAAACGGCGGCTGATGGTGGATGAACCCTTCGCCGACTGGCTCCAACTGCTGGTCAGACGGGCACCATGTCGTGAAGCCGCACTTACGAACGAGATCATCCTCGAGTTGACCAGGTTCAGCCTCAGCCAAAGCGACCCTGCGGATCGCTTTCTGGTCGCAACAGCGCGTGTCAATGGTCTCACGCTGGTAACGAGCGACAAGCGCGTGCTGAAGGGCCGGGCGTGCAATCTCCTGTCGAACCGATGAGATGTTCGGGAGCACTTCGTCTATGCGATGGCCTTGCCCAACAAGGTAGACGCCTTCCCCATCCTCGAGGCCGAGCTGAAACTGCCGGAGCGGACGGCGGGGGCTGCGGAGGGCGGCGGGCGCAGAGGCGGTCGGCGGCGGGGGTAGCGTAGATCGGACTGAGAGCGCGCAGCGCCCGTATCAGCACATCGCCGGACCGGGGACCATCTCCTGAAGTGCCGCATTCTTCGCGCCTCGCTCTGCCGCAATGAAGCCGGCATCCGCACTGCACGGATGTCGGCTTGCCGCGGGGAAATGAAGGTCAGGAAGCACTCCTTTGCTCGGCACTCGCGCTCTTCGCAGTATCAGCGGTGCCGCCGATGGCATGAGCGCCTGGCCCCATCAGCGCGAGTGCAACGCACGCGATCGCCCAGAACACAGGATACTCCCAGCCGCCATTGGCGTTCGAGAACATCCAGCCATTGCCGCCATGGCCAAAGAAGGCGGCGCTCAGGAGGACAACGGCAAGGAGCAGCGCCACGGGGCGCGTGTACAGCCCGAGGATCAGCAGGATGCCGCCGATCGTCTCGACGAGCATGACTGGCCAGACGAGCCAGCCGGGCAAGCCGATCGACTCGAAGAAGCTGGCCGTGCCGGCCATGGTGAACACGAAAACCTTCACGTAGACGCCGTGCAGGATGAACAGGATGCCCATGCTGACGCGGAGCAGTAGCGCGGCAAAAGGTGCGTTGTTCTCGTCGATCATGATGCTTATCCCCTCCTCTTGACTTGGCCCGTCTCGCATCGCGGCGAGATCGCCAGTGAGGGAGTTACAGCAAGTGCGCCTGCACGTCGAGCCTCGCCGCAGCGCCGCCGCACGCATGACTCCGTGAATGGGCATCGCGAAGCGCACAACCAACCGGCCCTGCTCGAAGGCGAGCGCGGTGGGGGCAGAGGCGGTCGGAGGCGGAGTTGAGCGTAGATCGGACTGAGGGTGCGAAGCACTCGATGTCCGACGGTTTTGCCGCCCCAGTGTCGGACATCGCATCGCAACGCGCTGCTCAGTCCGACCTACGATCGAGCAAGCTCCTGCGCGAGCCGAATGTCTTCGTGTGTCAGCGGCGGATAGTCGGCCACGATCTCATCGGGCGTCTCGCCTGCTGCGAGGCAACGCAAGATGTGCTCGACGGTGATACGCGTGCCGACGATCACGGGCTTACCGAACATGATCTTGGGATTGGAGACGATGCGATTTGTCACGGTGACCCTATAGCAGGCCCACCTCGATATTGCCATTGTCAGGCGCGACCACCGGTCACCCACGACCCTCATGGGCAGATCTCCGCACCTTGCAGCAGTCGCCATGCATTTGCTGCGATCGGCCCCTAGCGTCAGACCTCGATGGCTGCGGAGCTTGCATCGCATTCCGGAGGTCAACCATGTCCACAATGGCGCGCACGGCACATC
>JANNSW010000404.1:0-8035 GCA_031403055.1 Hyphomicrobiaceae bacterium
GGTCGCCGCCGCCTTCTTGACCTCGTCGATAGTGACCTTGGCAATGCGATCGGGCCAGGAATCGATATCAGCGATTGTCCTCCCAACGACCATGCCCCAACCGTAGCGACGCGCCATGCGGGACTGGTTGTCGCTTTCATAGACATACTCGGCCAGATAAATTGACTTGGCCCGCTGCACTTCCGCCTCGGTGACGCCACCGCTCTTGACGTCGGCGAGCACCTGGTCGATCGCCGCTTCGAGATTGCCGATATCAACGCCGTCGGCGGGCACCGCGGCAATCCCGATCTTGGCTGAATCCAGTCCATAACCGCCGTAGTAGCCTTCCGCGCTGGACGCCAGGCCCTGCTCCATGACGATCTTTTTGTACAACCGGCTGGTGGCTCCCCCGCCGACGATCTTCATCAAGACATCCAGGGCTTCAGCATCGCCGGCGGGTGCCGTGACGTAACTCGGGGCGAGATAATGGCGTTGCAATGTTGCCTTGCCAGCGCGCGCATCCTTCAACTCGACCCGCAAAGGCGTACGCAGCGGCGGCTCTTTCACCCGCTCCCGCGGCTTGATCGCCTTGCTGGGATTCAATTTGCCGAACGTCTCGGTTGCGAGCTTCTTGACCTCATCGACCGTGACATCACCGGCCACGACCAGTATCGCGTTGTTGGGTGCATAGAACGCCTTGTAGAACTCCAAGGCGTCCTTGCGCGACAGCGCGGCGATCTCGTGCTCCCAGCCGATCACCGGCACGCCATAGGGATGATTGAGGTAGAGCGCGGCCATGGTCTGCTCGCCGAGGATGCTCGCGGGATTGTTGTCGACGCGGCTGCGGCGCTCCTCGAGGATCACATTGCGCTCGGTCAGCACGTCGGGCTCGGCCAGGCGCAGATTGGCCATCCGGTCCGATTCCATCTCCATCACGAGCGGCAGCCGCTCCTTGGCGACGTTCTGGTGATAGGCGGTCGCGTCCTGGCTGGTGAAGGCATTGTCCTGCCCACCGTTCTTGGCGATGATCTTGGAGAACTGGCCGGCCGGCAGCTTCTCGGTGCCCTTGAACATCAGGTGCTCGAGAAAGTGGGCGATGCCCGACTTGCCGCGCGCCTCGTCGGAGGCGCCGACCCGGTACCAGACCATGTGGGTGACGACCGGCGCCCGATGGTCGGGCACAACCACCACCTGCATGCCGTTATCGAGCGTGGTGAGGGTCGCACGGCTCGTCGCTTGAGCGCCCGCGAGGCGGGGTGCGGCTAGGGTCATGATGGCCACCAGGAGCAAGAGAAGAGAAAGCAGCAGGGCTGGCGCGGTACTGACGCCCGAAGCCGCGGGTCCGATCGCAGGACCGCGCCGCAGCGAGGCCGTGCCAAATCTCGAATTGGGTGTGAAGCTCATGACCGCAGATGTCGCTTCGCAGCGCAGCGAAGTCAAATTACAAGTTCTCCATCCGCAAGCGGCGCAAGCAGGCCGGGGCGGGCAGAGCCACGGCTCCTCCCTCCGTCATCCAGGCCTCGCGCAGCGCCAGCCGTGACCCAGCAGTCCCAACCACCGTCTCGCCACCCGGCCCCTACGGACCTTGCGCTCACGCGCTAAGCAGAGCTCGCAAAAGTGGCCTTCCCGGTTTTGCGACAAACCTCTGCGAAAACAAAGGAACCCTAGTTATTTGTTTGATTGTGTGCTGTATTTACTCAAAATTACATCCACGCCGGAATCATTCGACTAGGACAGAACACTAGTGGACCTACTCGATCAGCTCGATGTCCTTCTTCAGCAGATCGTTGACGAGCCGGCTCAGCGACGTACCGCGCGCCGCGGCGCGGGCCTGAAGGTACTTCAAGACCTCAGGCTCCAGATGAACAGGCGGCACGAACTCAGCGTTCTCGCGGTAGAACTTGCCGCGTGTGGCGTTCGAGAAATCGTATTCGTCCTTCATGCCGTCGTCAGGCTTGCGGGGGCGTTTGCTCATACTGTCGTCGCTCGCGTTTGGTCGGCATTCGCGCCGAGATGATCCGAATGCTGGTGCGGTCCAGGTCGAGCTCACTGTACGTGTGCACGACCAGAAGCAGCCTTGTATCACGACTGAGGCCGATCGTGACCCAGCGCTCCTCGGGCTCCCCATGGTCGTCGTCAGGCCGGGACAGGGCCAGGGAATCGTGAATCACCGTCATAGCTTCATCGAACGAGACGTTGTGCTTGGCGAGGTTGCTGACCGCCTTGGCCGGATCCCAGTCAAACTCGAAGCGGGGCGCCATCACGAATCTCCCAGGAAGGCGACGAAGATCGTCAGCTTTCGGCTTGCCGGGAAATGGTGTGATCCGTCTTCCAGGCCTCGCGCAGCGAGCGCCGGGACCCAGGAGTCCCAATCACCGTCTCGCCACCCGGCCCGCGAGCCCCGGATCGGGCGTCCGGGGGTAACGTGGGCAGCGGTCGAGCTGGCTCGGTTTCCGGTTCAACTCCCCGCCTTCTCGTCCCAGCCGCTGATCGCCTTCACCTCGAGGAAATCCTCGAGGCCCCAGCGGCCACCCTCGCGGCCGTTGCCGGACTGCTTCATGCCGCCGAACGGACTGCCATAGGGTCGCGCCGCGCCGTTCATTATCACCATGCCGGAGCGCAGCCGCCGGGCGAGCCGCTGGGCGCGCTTCTGGTCGCCGCTCTGCACGTAGTTGGTGAGGCCGAACTCGGTGTCGTTGGCGACGCGCAGCGCCTCCTCCTCGGTGTCGAACGGCATCATGGCGAGCACCGGCCCGAAGATCTCCTCGCGCGCAATGGTCATCTCGCCGGTGACGTCCGCGAACACCGTCGGGCGCACGAAGTAGCCGCGATTGAAGCCTTCCGGCCGGCCAGGGCCGCCGGCAACGAGGCGGGCTCCTTCCTTGATGCCGGTCTCGATCAGGCGCTGCACCTTGTCGAACTGGGCCTTGGAGACCAGCGGTCCGATGTGGGAGCCCTGCTCGGCCGGCTGGCCGACCTTGGTTGCCCGCGCCGTCTCGGCCGCGATCTCGACGGCATCCGCATAGACCGAGCGCTCGACCAGCATCCGCGTCGGTGCGTTGCAGGATTGGCCCGTGTTGTTGAAGCAGTGGGCGGTGCCGCGCTTGACCGAGACCTTGATGTCGCTGTCGGCGAATACGATGTTGGCGCCCTTGCCGCCGAGCTCCAACGTCACCCGCTTGATGGTGTCGGCCGCGGCCTTGCTGACGGCGATGCCGGCGCGCGCCGAGCCCGTCAGCGACATCATGTGGATGCCCGGATGGCTCGACATCGCGGCGCCGACGGTGGGTCCGTCGCCGTTGACGAGGTTGAACACACCGCGCGGGAAGCCCGCCTCCTCGATCATCTCGGCAAACAGCATGGCCGACAGCGGCGCCAGCTCGGATGGCTTCAGCACCGCCGTGCAACCGGCGGCAAGCGCCGGCACCGCCTTCAGCGTCACCTGGTTCATCGGCCAGTTCCAGGGGGTGATCAGCCCGCACACCCCGATCGGCTCGTAGACGATCCATTCGCCGCGCGCGGTGTCGCTGAGGGGATGCTCGAACGCGTAGCCTTCGAGCTCGCGGATGAACGCCCGGATATGGCCGAGGCCCGAGCTCGCCTGCGCCTTGGTTGCGAGCGAGATCGGCGCGCCCATCTCGAGGCTGATCGCTTCGGCCATCTCGCCATTGCGGCGCTCGTAGACCTCGGCGAGCTTCCTCAGGAGAGCGAGCCGCTCGGCTTTGGCGCTGAAGCCCCAGGTTTCGAAGGCACGAGCCGCGGCTGCCACCGCCTTGTCGACATCGGCCTTGGTCCCCAGCGAGATCACAGCGACCGGCTCCTCGGTTGCCGGGTTGATGACGTCGAGCTTGGCCGACCCGGCGGGCTCGATCCAGCCACCGTCGATAAAGAACCTGGTGCGTTGCAGCATGATGGGCGGCTCCTGGGGATCGAGAGTTGATATCGGCTGCTTGCTTGCGGCCCGGCGCAAATCAAGTCAACCGATCTCGACACCTTCGTCCTTGGCAAACCGCAGCAGCTCCGCCCGCACATCGCTGGCTCCCGCCTCCATCAGCTCGCCGATCCGCCGGCGCAACCGCCCGGCATCGAGGGAGAGGATCATCGCCTTGACGGGTCCGATCGCGGCAGGCGCCATCGAGATCGAGCGCAGACCGACGCCCACCAGCGCCATCGCCTCCAGCGGCCGGCTCGCCAGCTCGCCGCACAAAGTCAGCGGCTTGCCATGCTGCTGGGCTGCCTCGGCCACTCTGGTCAACACCCGCAACACCGGCAACGACAGCGGATCATAGCGTTTGGCGACGCGCGGATTGCTGCGGTCGGCCGCGAACAGGTACTGCAACAGGTCGTTGGAGCCGATCGACACGAAATCGGCAGCCCTGAACAGGCCATCGAGATCGAACAGCATCGCCGGCACCTCGAGCATGGCCCCCAGCGCAATCGACCTCGGCGCCGCGAAACCCTGGCGCACCAGCACCTTCTGTTGGCGGGCGACGACGGCGCAAGCCGCCTCGTACTCGCCGATATCGCTCACCATCGGGAACATGATCTGCAGATCGCGCCCCGATGCCGCCCTGAGCAGCGCTGTGACCTGGGTCCGCAACAGGCCGTCGCGGTCGAGCGTCATCCTGAGCGCCCGCCAGCCGAGCGCCGGGTTCTCTTCCGGATCATGCCGCAGATAGGGGAGCAGCTTGTCGCCGCCGATGTCGAGCGAGCGGAACACGACCGGCCGGCGTCCCGCCTCGTCGAGGATGCGCCGGTAGATCTCGGTCTGCTTGTCCTTCAAGGGCAGCCGCGCCGCGATCATGAACTCGAGCTCGGTGCGGAAGAGGCCGATGCCATCAGCACCAGACTCCGCCAGTTGCGGCATGTCGACGATCAGGCCCGCATTCATCTTGAGGCTGATGCGCTGGCCGTCGCGCGTCACGGCCGGCCGCGCCCTCAGACCGGCATAGCGCTGCTGGCGCCGGGCGCGGAACCGGACCTTGTCGGAATAGGCGGCGATCAGCTCCTGGCCGGGCCGCAGATGCACCTCGCCGGTCTCGGCATCGATGATTGCCGCATCGCCACCTTCGACGCTCTCGACGATGCCGGCCGCATGGCCGATTGCGGCAATGCCGATCGCCTTGGCAACGATCGCCACATGGCTCGCAATTCCGCCCTCCTCGATCACCAAGCCGCGCAGCCGGGTGCGGTCATAGTCGAGCAGCTCAGCCGGTCCCATGGTGCGGGCGACGAGGATCGTATCCTCGGGCAGCTGGTCGGAGGCGGCCGTTCCCTCGCGCCCGGCGAGCACGCGTAACAGCCGGTCCGACAGGTCGTCGAGATCGCGGAAGCGCTCGCGCCAGAAGTCGCCCGCGTGGCGCAGCATGCGCGCCCGCGTCTCGTTCCTCACGCGCTCGACGGCGGCTTCGGCCGTGAGGCCCGCCCCGAGCGCCTCCCGGATCCGCCGGATCCAACCCGCATCGTGGGCATACATGCGGTAGGTCTCGAGCACCTCTCGATGCTCGCCGGGGCCGGTGAGATCACGCCGCTCGAGCATCGCATCGATGGTGCGGCGCAACCGGCGGATCGCTCGCGCGAGCCGGGTCCGCTCGGCCGCCAGATTGTCGGCGACGAGGTTCGTCACCACGACGCGCGGCTCGTGCAGCACCACATGCCCGAGCGCGATGCCTTCCGACAGCGACTGGCCTCGGATCAGCGACGCTCGCCCATGCATCAGCGACACCGAGGCGCCGCCCGCGCCAGCCACATCCCCCGAGGCGAGATGCTCGGCGAGCACCATCGCCGTCGTCTGCATCGCCTCCTCCTCGTCGGCGTCGTAGTGGCGCTGCATCCGGTTCTGCACCACCAGCACGCCGAGCAGCTGGCCATTGCGGATGACCGGCACACCGAGGAACGAGTGGTAGACCTCCTCCCCCGTCTCGGGCCGGAAAGAGAAGGCGGGATGGGATTGGGCCTCCGACAGATTGACCGGCTCGGCGCGCTCGGCGATGAGGCCGACCAGGCCCTCGCCGCGACTCATGCGGGTGGTATGGACGGCGGCCGGGTTGAGGCCCTCGGTCGCGAACAGCTCGAGCGAGCCGTCCTGGCGGCGGACATAGATCGAGCAGACCTCGGCCACCATCAGGTTGGCGATCTGCTTGACGATCTTGTCGAGCCGTTCCTGACCGCTGCCCGCCTCCGCCATGATCTGGCGCAGGCGTCGGATCAGGATGCGTGGCCCGGCGTCCGGCGGCGGCATCGGCGCGACTCCCATCCCCGCCTGGAGGAAACAGCGAAACGCCGCTCCGTCGCGGTCGGCTGTCCCCAGCGGCTATCGGCAGACTTCAATTGGCGTCGAGCCCATAGAGCGAATGCAGCGTCCTGACGGCGAGCTCGGTGTAGTCGGCGTTGATGAGGACGCTGATCTTGATTTCCGAGGTCGAGATCGCCTCGATGTTGATGCCCTTGCCCGCGAGCGCCTTGAACATGCTGGCGGCGACGCCCGCGTGGCTTTTCATGCCGATGCCGATCACCGACACCTTGACCACATCGGTCGCCGCCTTCAACTCCTTGTAGCCGATTTTCGGCTTGGCTTTCTTCAACACTTCGATTGACCGCGGCAGGTCGACGGCAGGCACCGTGAAGGTCATGGCGGTGATGCCATCCTCCGACACGTTCTGCACGATCATGTCGACATTTATGTTGGCCTCCGACAGCGGCCCGAAGATCGCCGCCGCGACACCGGGCTTGTCGCCGATGCCGAACAGCGTGACCTTGGCCTCGTCCTTGGCATAGGCGATACCGCTGACGACCTGCTTCTCCACGATCTCATCCTCGTCGCAAACGATGGTCCCGATGGCGTCCCATTCCCCGTCCCGCACCGGCTCGAGCTTGTCGGGGGCCTCGAAGCTCGATCGCACCCGGAGCCGCACGCCCTGCACCATGGCGAGCTCGACCGAGCGGATCTGCAGCACCTTGGCGCCCAGCGAAGCCATCTCGAGCATCTCCTCGTAGGAGATGCGCGGCATGCGCTTGGCCTTGGGTACCATGCGCGGGTCGGTGGTATAGACGCCATCGACGTCGGTATAGATGTCGCACAGGTCGGCGCCGAGAGCGGCAGCGACGGCAACCGCGCTCGTGTCCGAGCCACCCCGGCCGAGCGTGGTGATGCGGTTGTCGGGCCCGATGCCCTGGAAGCCGGTGACGACCGCGACCTCGCCCCGGTTGAGCCGTTGCAGCAGCTCGGCCGAGGCGATGTCGGTCATGCGCGCGGCGCCATGGGCATCGTCGGTATGGATCGGGATCTGCCAGCCCTGCCAGGAGCGTGCGGCAATGCCGATCGACTGCAGGGCGATCGCGAGCAAACCGGCGGTGACCGTCTCGCCCGAGGCCACCACCGCATCGTACTCGCGCGCATCGTGCAACAGGCTCGTCTCCCGCACCCAGCCGACGAGCTGGTTGGTCGTGCCCGACATGGCCGAGACCACGACCGCCACCCGGTTGCCGGCATCGACCTCGCGCTTCACGTGCTGCGCGACGTTCTTGATGCGTTCCACAGTGGCGACCGAGGTGCCGCCGAATTTCATCACAAGCAGTGCCATGCTCGTCCGTGCCGCTCGAAAGGGCGCTTCGACAGAGATCTGTCGCTTGGAAATGGGGGACATATTGCCTGGAAGCTCCGGGCGCAAACCCGATAGACCGCAATGGCGGCGGAGGCAAGGGTGTTGCATTCCCCGGCGCCCAGGCTGGCCCTCGCGAGCCAACGCCCTGCCGGCGTTCACCGCCACGCCGCCAGCACCGTGGCGAGTGCCGCCAGCGCAAACATCCACCAGGAGGCCGTGTCGTAGGCTGGCGCCGAGGCCGGCCTTTCGCCGGCCGAAGCCCGCCGCCCCCGATGCTGGGCTTCGCGAAGGGCGCGAGCCCAGCCTATGTCATCTTCGATCTGTGCCCAGCCTCACCACAACACAGACGCACCGAGCCCGGCGAGCTTCGGATCGGCCGTGACGAGCGTCAGCCCCTCGACCGTCGCCTGGGCGGCAAGCAGCCGGTCGAAGGGATCGCGATGGCTCGCCGA
>JANNSW010000405.1:0-6064 GCA_031403055.1 Hyphomicrobiaceae bacterium
ACCTCCCCCAAAGGAGCCCGCCATGGCCGCCAAGGACACCGCCGACACCACGATCGTCATCGCCGCTGCCGCGCGCACGCCGGTCGGATCGTTCAACGGGGCGCTCGCTAGTCTGCCCGCGCACGATCTCGGCAAGGTCGCGATCATGGCGGCCCTCGAACGTGCCAAGCTCGAGCCCGGCGACGTCTCCGAGGTGATCCTCGGGCAGATCCTCGGCGCCGGCTCCGGCCAGAACCCGGCCCGGCAGGCCGCGATCAATGCCGGCATTCCAGTCGACGCGCCCGCTTGGGGCATGAACCAGCTCTGCGGCTCGGGCCTCAGGGCGGTCGCGCTCGGCGCCCAGCAGATCTCGAGTGGATCCTCGAAAATCGTCATTGCCGGCGGCATGGAGAGCATGAGCTTGGCGCCCCACTGCGCGCATCTGCGCGACGGCACCAAGATGGGCGACCTGAAATTCATCGACACCATGATCAAGGACGGGCTGTGGGATGCCTTCAACGGCTACCACATGGGCACCACCGCCGAGAACGTCGCGCGCCAGTGGCAGATCACGCGCGAGGAGCAGGATCGCTTCGCCGTCGCCTCGCAGAACAAGGCCGAGGCTGCTAGGAAGGCCGGCCGCTTCAAGGCCGAGATCGCACCCGTCACCATCAAGGGCAGGAAGGGCGATACGGTCGTGGACACCGACGAGTACATCAAGGACGGCGTGACGCTCGAAGGCCTCGCCAAGCTCCGCCCGGCCTTCGACAAGGACGGCACCGTGACAGCGGCGAACGCGAGCGGCATCAACGACGGCGCGGCGGCGGTCGTGCTGATGACGGCGGCGGAGGCGAAAAAGCGGGGCCTGACGCCGCTCGCCAAGATCGTCTCGTGGGCGCATGCGGGCGTCGATCCCTCGATCATGGGCACGGGCCCGATCCCGGCCTCCAAGAAGGCGCTGGAGAAGGCCGGCTGGAGCGCGGGCGACCTCGATCTGATCGAGGCGAACGAAGCCTTCGCCGCGCAGGCCTGCGCCGTCAACAAGGCGCTCGGCTGGGATACCGAGAAGGTCAACGTCAACGGCGGCGCGATCGCGATCGGTCACCCGATCGGGGCCTCGGGCGCGCGCGTGCTGGTGACGCTGCTGCACGAGATGAAACGGCGCAAAGCGATGAAAGGCCTCGCCACGCTGTGCATCGGCGGCGGGATGGGGATTGCGATGTGCGTGGAGAGAGAGTGAAGTGGGGAGCGGGCAGCCGGCAGCCGGCAGCAGGTTCTTTTCCAGCTGCCTGCTGCCCGTTGCCTACGGGGCACAGAAGCTAGTCGGGGAAACTGAGTAAATGGCTAGAGTAGCGATCGTCACCGGCGGGACCAGAGGGATCGGCCAAGCGATATCCATCGCATTGAAGAGCAAGGGCTACCGCGTTGCCGCCAACTATGCGGGCAACGACAAGGCAGCCCAGGAGTTCCAGGCCGAGCACGGCATTCCCGTCTACAAATGGAACGTCGGCGACTTCGGTGCCTGCGAGAAGGGCCTGAAACAGGTCGAGCGCGACCTCGGGCCGATCGACGTCGTCGTCAACAACGCCGGCATCACCAAGGATGGCGTGCTGCACCGGATGACGCCCGAGCAATGGGGCGAGGTGATCTCGGTCAACCTCAACTCCATGTTCAACATGACGCGCCCGATCATGGACGGCATGCGCGCGCGCGGCTTCGGGCGCATCATCAACGTCACCTCGATCAACGGCCAGAAGGGCCAGGCAGGGCAGACCAATTATTCGGCCTCGAAGGCGGGCGTGATCGGCTTCACCAAGGCGCTCGCCCAGGAGGCGGCGAAGAAGGGCATCACGGTGAACGCGATCGCGCCGGGCTATGTCGACACCGACATGATGGCGGCGGTGCCGGAAGCCGTGATGAAGGGCATCATCGCGGAGATCCCCGCTGGCCGCGTCGGCAAGTCCGAGGAGGTCGCGCGCTGCGTGCTGTTCCTGGCCAGCGACGATGCCGGCTGGATCACCGGCTCGACGCTGACGGTCAATGGCGGGCACTACATCACGGGTTGAGGCGCCGGGCGTTGCGATGATCGAGCTGTTCCGACGTGCCAACTACCGCCACGCGCGTTGGAAAAACGGCGCGGGCCTCAGTTGGGAGATCGTGGCCGAGCCGCGCTCGGCGACCGACCCGGCGATGCCGTTCGAATGGCGGCTTGCCATCGCCGAGATCGAGCAGGACGTGGCGTTCTCGCATTACCCCGGCATCGATCGCGCCACCACGCTGATCGAGGGCGCTGGGCTCGATCTCGAGATTGCGGGCCATGCGGGGGTCTCGACCCGCGGCATCGGCGAGCCGCATTGGTACCCCGGCGACGCCGCGACGCGATGCCGGCTCGCGTCCGGTCCAGTGCGCGTCCTCAACCTGATGGTGCGCCGCGAGCTGTGGGCGGCCGAGGTTGTCGTGGCGCCGGCCGACGGGCTGCGTGGCGACCGGCAGGCCGGTGATGTCGAGCTGGTGTTTGCGCTCGACGGATTGCCGACCGCGACCGCGCCCCAGCTCGGTGGCCCCATTGCGCTGGGGCGCCACGATTGCGCGCTGATCACCGGCGGCGAGAGCTCTTCGGCCGTGTTCGCCGCAGCACCCGGCACGCGCCTCTATCGCGCTCGCCTCACGCGCCGGACATAGCACCGGGATGCCGGGCAATTGACCCCATTCGGTTCGAGCATTCCGCGTTCCGGGGCTCGCGCCGGCGGCCGGCCGCTCGACCCGCGGACCGATCAGGACCTCGACCGCTCAACGCTTGCGGCAGGGATAGGCCTCGACCACGCAGCTCCAGCTGCCGCCCGAATTGCTGCAATCCATGGTCTTGTTGACGGCGAGGCTGAAACGGCCCCAGACGCTACCGTATTCCCAGGCGGTGAAACCCTGCCAGCTGTCGATGGCCGCGGCTTCGGCCTGCTTGCGGGAGGATTGACCGCCGCTCGAGCCGGTGTGCGAATGGTCGTTGAAACATATTTTTTTGCCGACCCGCACCTGGGAATGCAGGCCCGACATACCGCTATCCTCGGCGCTTGCAGCCAACGTCGAGCCGGCGAGAAGGACGACGCAGCCAAAGCCGCGCGAGAGAATGCTGATCTGCATGGTAAGGATTTCCCCGTAGACTAACCCGTGGGGACAATGGTCGCGAACCCGGCTTCGTGCCAAGCCCTGGCCAGCGGTGGCGGCGCAAGATTGTGGCGATGTTGCGGCAGGGCCACAACCGCCCAGGCGCTCACCCCTTCGCCTCCAGCTCCCTGATACGGCCGGGCGTCATCCGATCGCGGTGCGCTGGCCGACCGCGCTCGCGATCGAGGAGGCGGGCTTCATCGACGCATTGCGCGCCGTCCATCCCGACGTGATCGCAAAGCCCGCCTTCACCTGGACGCCCAAGGGCGATCCGGCCGCCAAGGACGATCACCACGACCGGATCGACTTCGTGCTCGCGCGCGGCGCCGGCATCAAAGTGGTGAAGGCTGGCATCGTCGGCGAGCAGGCGCCGGAGGCTGACATCGTCGTCACGCCTTGGCCCTCCGATCACCGTGCGGTGGTCGCAACCGTCACGTTCTGACGGGCGGCCAGCCTGAACCCGCCGCAGTCTCCAGCGATCTTCGGCGGAATACGGCCTGCGGCCTATTCCGCCCGACGCGCTCAGCGAACGTCACACTCACGCTCATACTCCCACCCTTTCAGGCCTTCGGCCTCAACGCGGCGACGCAGCCGGTCGGAAATGAAGTAGTCGAGGTCATTCGGCTTCGGGCGACGCCAGAGATGACGCCCCGCAATTGCAGAAGATCTCAGGGTAATACGACTGTTCCATCCCGGCAGAGCCCCCCCCGCCTTCGGGGTTGCTGCGACACCACTCGGTTTCCTCGATGATGATGGCATCAACTTTCGGGACATCAAGGATGATGTGGTAAGTCTCGAGGAATTGACCTGTCTTAGAATCGTAGAAATCGAGCGCTGAGAACTGATGCACCTCCGGTTCCAGCTCCTCAAGAATCTCGGTGACCCGTCTCGACACGATCCATGGGCCTGTCGACATGCCTGAGGCGATGGCGTTTATCGCGCCGCCTCTCACCTCGACGTTGGCGCGCTTCGGAACTAAGTGCCGTTCCTCCGCAGGAATCGGTAGCTTTCCTTCGATCTTTATTCTGAAGAATTGTGAGATTGGCGGATCAAACTCGATGAATGGCATCGTTTCATTATGCAGTTTGCTGATCTTCCAGGCGATACTGCCTTCAGGCTTCGGATCGGGGAGCTTGCGTCGGCTCATCTTCAAACCTCCCTCACGTCCTTGCGACCTTCGCCACCGATCGTAACAAACCGAACAGTCTCGGTCGCAAACACCTTCTCCTTCAAATCCCTCACCATCTCCTCCGCTCCCCCGACCACGTAGGGCGGAATAGGCCGAAGGCCGTATTCCGCCATCAGTCGTCGCCATCATCGCGCTCCCCGAACGAGATCGGCTCATCCGCGAGATCCCAATCCGGCTCGGCGATCCCCACCCCGCTCGGCGAGATTGGCCGTAGCGAACCAGGTGGCGCCCGGCTCGCGCCAGCGGCGATCGTTGGGCATGGGCACGGAATATCACGCCTCGACGCAGGACGGAACAGGCACCGCACGGCGGAATACGGCCTGCGGCTATTCCGCCCTACGTACTGGTGCCGCATGCCGTCGCGTCAAGGGGGGCATGTTGCTTTCCTGGACGTGGCAGTCGTGGTGTTATCGTTGCATGCAGCACCGAACGTTCCCGCCGGCGAACCGGCGCGGCGACATGATGGCATTCAGAGGGAGGATCAAGCCATGGCGATGACGGTGAAGACCCTGCGGGCCGGCGACGGCACCGCGGCAGCGCCTGAGACGGGCAATGCCAATGGCGGCTCGATCTTCAAGCACGCGGCGCCCGAGGGGCACGCGAAAAAGGTTTCCGAGGTGCTGGGCGAGATCGTCTGGCTGATGAGCCAGTCACCCCTCCACAAGCAGCTCTTCATCGCCGACCTCGAGTGGCTGGTGATGGCGCCAGTGCTGAATCAGCAGTTCCGCATCTTCTACGCCGAGGACCGCCCCGTCGGCGTGCTGTTCTGGGCGCACGCCTCGGAGGAAGTGGCGGCGCGCCTGGCCCAGGGCGTGACGCGGCTCCGCCCGCAGGACTGGAAGTCGGGCGATGAGCTCTGGGTCGTCGAGGCGATCGCGCCGTTCGGAGGGGCGGAGGAGATGGTGAGGGATTTGAAGGAGAAGGTGTTCGCCGATGCCTCCGTGAAGTATGTCAAGTCTGTCAACGGTCTGAAGATCGCAATCACGCTTTGAAAGGTGAATGCGCGCACCCGCAACCAGCGAAACATGGACGGCAGCCAATGAACGACGAATTGGATCTTGTGCGTGACGGCATACTATCAGCCGAGCACGCTTCAATGGCTCGCAAGGTACTCGAACGATATCCCGATATATATGCTTGGCTGAGGGACCATCCAATCCCCCCCCCTTGACCTTGAAATGCATATCAAGTGGGGCGAGGCAGCAAGAGAGACGTTCCCTGATCTAACACCGCCAGAGTGGTCGGATATCCAATTTGCAATGCGTGGCTTGGCACATCCCCTCTCGGCTGAAGAGCGACTTCTCATGAAATCCTCCAGAGAGAAAATCCTCAAACTAGCACGAAAACGACAAGAGAACACTTAGTAGTTGCGTCAGAATTCGACTCAAGAATTGAGGACGCAGCTATGCTCGAAAACGTCACCATAATCGACACGACGTCACTCATCAACCTAGCGCGTAGCGGAAGACATTCAAGCAATAGCATTGGTTTAAATGCACTGTACGGACTGAATCAAAGAATAATTTTGACAAAGGAGGTGTATTGGGGCTCCCCGCTGTTTCAAGTGGGTAGTCTGAGGTCGAGTTTGCCGGAGATGAGGTAGGTGATCGCCTTCAATGTCTTGCGGTTGCGATAGCCGCGTGCCTTGGCCTTGGCGGCTTGCACGAGGCTGTTGATGCCTTCGATCAGGCCGTTGGCGATGCGGCTGTCGAACCAGGCGAGGATGCCATCGCG
>JANNSW010000406.1:0-35013 GCA_031403055.1 Hyphomicrobiaceae bacterium
GACAGCGACGTCGTTTGCCGCCATGCTGTTCTTGGCAGGCGCGATGATTTGGCTGAGATGAATGTCAACACGCCCTAGTGTCCTTTCATCTCCGAAATACGCTTCAGAGGACGCTGCAAGGATGAGCATATTTCGGAGACAGGACACTAGGCAGCTGGGATGAGCACATCCATCGTCCCTCCCGCCACCGCCTCGAGACGCCTCACGCCCGTGCTGATGCTGATGCTGATGGCGGCGGCGTCCGCCTTCTCGTTCCAGATCTGGATGACGCTGCTCAACAATTTCGCAGTCAACATTGCCGGCTTCGGCGGGCGTGAGATCGGGATCCTGCAATCGATCCGGGAGGTGCCGGGGCTGCTGGCGTTCGGCGCGGTGCTGGTTCTCCTGTTCATGCGCGAGCAGACGCTCGCCATCCTCTCGCTCCTGGTGCTCGGCATCGGCACCGCGGCAACGGGCTTCTTCCCGGCTGCCTATGGGCTCTACGCAACGACGCTGCTGATGTCGTTTGGCTTCCACTATTTCGATACGATGAACCAGTCGCTATCGCTGCAATGGCTGCCCAAAGCCAACGCCGCCCATGGGCTCGGCCGCATCATCGCCGCCGAAAGCCTGGCTTCCCTCAGCGCGTTCGGGCTCGTTTTCCTCGCCTTCACCTGGCTCGATCTCGGCTACACCAGGACCTATGTCATCGCGGGTGGCCTGACTGCCCTGATCGCGATCGGCATCGCGCTGACCTTTCCCTGCTTCCCCCAGGACGTGGTCCAGCACAAGAAGCTGCTGCTGCGCCGCCGCTACGGGCTCTACTACGCACTGACATTCATGGACGGCGCGCGGCGGCAGATTTTCGTCGTCTTCGCCGGCTTCATGATGGTGGAGAAGTTCGGCTTCACGGTAACCGGCATCACTACACTGTTCCTGGCCAACCACCTCTTCAACATGGTCCTCGCCCCCCAGATCGGCAAACTGGTGGTGCGCTTCGGCGAGCGGACGGCACTCACGCTCGAATACTTGGGGCTCGCGCTGGTGTTCATCGCCTATGCCTTCGTGAACGACCCCTGGACCGCAGCCACGCTCTATCTGATCGATCACGCCTTCTTTGCCATGTCGATGGCCTCGAAAACATACTTCCAGAAGATCGCCGACCCGGCCGAAATCGCGCCGACAGCTGCGGTCGCCTTCTCGATCAATCACATCGCGGCGATTTTCCTGCCGGTGCTGTTGGGGCTGGTCTGGCTGTGGAGCCCGGAAGCGGTCTTCCTGTTGGGCGCGTCGTTTGCCTGTGTCTCGCTCGCACTCGCGCGGCTGATCCCCCGCACGGCCGCCCCGGGGAACGAGTGGATCTGGTCGAAACCGATCCCGGCCGCGGCGGAGTGAGGGATGCTGCCATCGCCCCTGAGGGCAGCCCGAACAACAACTGAATCATTTTTGCAAGCGGTTGTGCCTCGGCGTAGGGTGCAATAGACGCCTTCGCCGTATTGCACCTTCGGCTGGCGTTGCGATCCGGAGTGGTGCAATACGGCCTGGGGTGGTGCAATACGGCCTGAAGAAGGCCTATTGCACCCTACGGATCCCGTGCTCGACTTGACGACACGACGGTGCGGTTATTGTTCGCAGTGTCCTAAGGACACCGACGACAATAAACGAATCGAATTGAAGCGTATGCAGTCCGCCCAGCCGTTTTCCCGGCCAAGCGACCAGCGGGAGCGCGGAGCCGGGACCCCGCATGAAAAGTGCCGAAGGCGCAATATGTTGCGGCTTCGCCGCTTCTTGCGCTGGATCCCGGATCAATCTCCGCCCTGGCGATAGGCCAGGGCTCCGATCGTCCGGGAAGACGGAGCAGTTGTTGTTCGGATTGTCCTAACCGTCGATCCTCAGCGCAGCCGGGCGATGCCGACAACCTGCAACCCGAAAACACCGGGCAGCGAGGACTGTCGAAACGTGTCGAGATACTCGATCCGGAAGCCCGCATTCTCGATCATGCGCGAAATGTTGCGATTGATGTGGCTGCCGCCCATCAACCCCGACCAGATCGGATCGAGCCGGTCCTGCCACCGCGCCATCCGCCGGCCTTGGGCCCGCCCGTGCTCGATGAACAGCAAGCGTCCCATCGGGCGCAACACCCGGCGGACCTCGGCGAGCGCCGTGGCGAGGCAGACAACCGAGCTCAAGGCGTGGGTCGACACGACCGTATCGGCACTGGCGGAGGCGAGCGAGATCACATCCGAGCGATCGTCGATCACCTCGAGGGGAAACAACGGTGGCAAGCCGCCATCGTACAAATCGCGGCTCGCGCTGCGCCCGTCCCCTTCACGCCTGCGGCGGCCAGGCGACCCGACCCGGATCACCCGCTCGACCTTCTGGGCGTCATAAAGTGACAAATTCGCCCCAGAGCCGGCGCCGATCTCGACGACGATGCCGGCCGCTTCCGGCAAGATACGCCGCAACCCGGCACTGCTGCTCTGCCTTGCGGCAATGACTCCGCTCGAAAGGGCACCCCGCCCCTGGTCTCGCGGATATGGACTTGTGGTACTCATGCTGCGGCCCTCCGTCGCATGAACTTGAGGATGAGTTAACAACCGGGCGAGGCGCTCTGCAACCGAAAGCTCACTCAAATCGAGCCGCAGCCAGAGCTTTGTCCACAATTCTCGGTGCTGCGCCGCAGCAATCATCTTGACTGTCACCGAACTGTTTGCGCTGCACCATCGGCGCTCAGTCCCGAGCCGCGATCGATCAAAATCATGATCCGCACTGCATTTCCGCGTGCCGACTGACCCAAAACCACGCGATTTGCAGCTACGATTGGTCGTTGGCGCGCACGATGCGGTGCACAATCCGGCACTGCGCCCTCGAATCGCATGGCGGCTGCGGTCGTGGGTCGCCACGACCAAACCCGACCACGATTGTTCCGCTTGCTGCCTGCCATGCAGCTGCGTTGACGACGAAAACTCTCTAGGCTCGAGCGAGGAGATTCGCGCCATGAACATCCTCTTCGTGCACCAGAACTACCCCGGCCAGTACCGTGAGATCCTGCCGCGGCTTGCGGCGAGCGGCCGGCACAACATCGTCTTCCTCACCCAGCGCCGCCAGGTGCCCGAGGTGAAGTCCCACAAGATCGTCGTCTATCCCGTCCACCACAAGGCTGGCGACGACGCCTATGCCTACTCCAAATGGTTCGAGAACCATTGCGGCGCAGGTGTCGGCGCGGCACGCGCGGCCAATCAGCTGAAGCGCGAGGGGTTCGTGCCCGACCTGATCGTGGGCCACATCGGCTGGGGCGAGATGCTGTTCCTGCACGACGTCTGGCCCGGCGTGCCGATGCTCGGATGCTTCGAGTACTACTACATCGCCAAGGGCGGCCTGATCAATTTCGACCCCGAGTTTCCCGATCGCCCCGACATCTCCGCGCTCGTGCACGCCCGCAACGCGACGACCCATCTTTCGCATCTGCGCTGTGCCGCCGGCCATACCGCCACCCACTGGCAGAAATCCGTGTTTCCAGCCGAGCTGCAAGACAAGATCAACGTGCTGCACGAGGGCATCCGCACCGAGCTGCTGCTGCCCGACCACGACAGCGACAGCGCCTTCACCGGTATCGATCCTGGCTTGCGTCGTGGCGACCAGATCGTGACCTTCGTTGCCCGCAACCTCGAGCCGGCGCGCGGCTTCCACGTGTTCATGCGCGCGCTGCCCGATCTGCTGACGCGCTGCCCCAAGGCGCGCGTTGCCATCATCGGTGGCGATCAGGTGTCCTATGGCCGCACCTTGGGTGAGGCTGGCACGTTTCGAAAGCAGATGATCGAGGAGGTCGGCGATCGCGCCGACTGGAGCCGCGTGCACTTCCTGGGCCAGGTCCCCTACGATCAGTTCATGACATTGCTGCGGCTGGCACGTTGCCACGTGGCGCTGACGGTGCCGTTCGTGCCGTCCTGGTCGCTGTTGGAAGCGATGGCGCTGGAGAAGACGATCGTCACCTCCGACGTCGCGCCGGTGCGCGAGCTGGTGCGACACGAGCGGACTGGTTTCCTGGTCGACTTCTTCAAGCCGAAAATGCTCGCGGCCCACATCGCCGACGTGCTCGAGCACAAGGACAATTACCGCGAGATCGGGCGGGCGGCGCGGCGCGAGATCGTCGCCAGGTACGATTTCCAGACGCTCAGCTATCCAGCCTTCATCGCTTTCATGAACAAGCACCTGCCACGCGGCCGGCAGATCGAGGTCTGAGACATGGACAGCGAGCGTACGATCCGCCATCGCGGCGGCTGCCAGTGCGGGGCGGTGCGCTACGAGCTCCTGGCCGAGCCGTTCGACCCGCAGATCTGCCATTGCCGCATGTGCCAGCGCGCATTCGGGAGCTATTTTGCCCCGCTCGCGAGCATCGCAGTCGCCGATCTGTCGTGGGCACGCGGACGGCCGGCGCTGTTCCCCAGCTCGACCGCGGCGGAGCGTGGGTTCTGCGTCCGGTGCGGCACACCCTTGACGTTCCAATATCTGGCCGAGCCCCACGAGATCTCGATTGCACTCGGCAGCCTCGACGAGCCCGCGCGCGTGAAACCGGGGATGCAGTACGGCATCGAGAGCCGGATCGCCTGGCTCGACGAGTTGCATCGGCTTCCCGCCCGATCGACGGAGGACAGCACGCCCGCGGAGTTCCTCGCGACCATCCAGTCGTTGCAGCTGCCCGCGGGCGAACCCTGACGGCAAGCACGCCGGCCGCGCACTCACGCGGTCGCGGCTGCCATTCTCCCGGCAATGGCGGTGATCGCTGCGTCGGCCTTGGCGCCGTCGGGACCGCCGGCCTGGGCCATGTCGGGCCGGCCGCCGCCGCCCTTGCCCCCGATCGCCTCGGCGCCCGCCCGCACCAGATCGACGGCCGACAGCCGCTCGACGAGGTCGGCGGTGACGCCGACGGCGAGGCCGGCCTTGCCGTCCTCGGTCACGCCGACGATGGCAACCACGCCGGAGCCGACCTCGCGCTTGCCTTCGTCGACCAGCCCGCGCAGGTCCTTGGGCTCCAGTCCCTTCAGCACCCGCGCATAGAGCTTTACGCCAGAGATTTCGCGAATCGCGGCAGCCGCCTCGGCTGACCCGCCGCCGCCGATCGCTGCTTGCCGGCGGGCGTCCCCCAGTTGGCGCTCGAGCGCCCGGCGCTCCTCGATCAGCGACTTCACACGCTCGACCACGTCCTCGGGCCGCGTCTTCAATAGCGAGGCCGCTGCGCGCATGCGCTCGTCCTGGGCGGCGAGATAGGCGCGCGCGCCTTCCCCGGTCAAGGCTTCGAGCCGGCGTACCCCCGAGGAGACCGCGGTCTCCGCCACGACCCTGACGAGGCCGATGTCGCCGGTGCGCCGCACATGGGTCCCGCCACACAGCTCGACCGAATAGGTGGCGCCGGCCTTCTCGCCCTCGCTCGCCAGCCCCATGCTGACGACACGCACCTCCTCGCCGTACTTTTCGCCAAACAGCGCCATGGCGCCGGTTTTCATCGCCTCGTCGCGGTCCATCAATCGCGTCTCGACCGCGCCGTTCTGGCGGATGATCGCGTTGGCGATGGCCTCGACCGCGGCGAGCTCGGCTTCCTCGATCGGCTTGGGGTGGGAGAAGTCGAACCGCAGCCGGTCGGGCGCGACCAGCGAGCCTTTCTGGGCGACGTGGAGCCCGAGCACGTGGCGCAGCGCCTGGTGCAACAGGTGGGTGGCCGAATGGCTCGCGCGCGTCGCCGACCGTCGCGCGTGATCGACGGTGAGCTCGGCCGCATCGGCGAGCTCGAGCGATCCAGCCTCGAGCACACCCAGATGGACGAGCAGATCGCTTGCCCGCTTCTGGGTGTCCTGAACACGAAAGCGCCCGGTCTTGCCTGAACGGATGAGGCCCTGATCGCCGGCCTGGCCGCCAGATTCGCCATAGAACGGCGTCTGGTTCAGCACGATGGCCGCCTCCTCGCCCTGCTTCAGGCTGTTGACCCGCTTGCCCGCCTTGACGATGGCGACGATCTCGCCCTCCGCCGTCTCGGTGTCGTAGCCGAGGAACTCGCTCGCGCCGAGCTGCTCGCGCAATTCGAGCCAGACCGTCTCGGTCGCGGCTTCCCCCGAGCCCTTCCAGGCGGCGCGCGCCTCCAGCTTCTGGCGCTCCATCGACTTGGCGAAGCCCTTGGTATCGACCTCGATGCCGCGCGACTTCAGCGCGTCCTGGGTCAGGTCGAGCGGGAAGCCGTAGGTGTCGTAGAGCTTGAACGCGACGTCGCCGGGCAGCGTCCTGCGGCTGCCGAGTTTTTCCGTTGCCTCATCCAGCAGCAGCAGGCCGCGCTCGAGCGTCTTCGCGAAGCGCCTCTCCTCCAGCCGCAGCGTCTCGGTGAGGAGGGCTTCGGCCCGCACCAGCTCGGGGTAGCTACTCCCCATCTCGCGCACCAGCGCGGGCACGAGCTGGCACATCAGCGGATCGCGCGCGCCCAGCAGATGGGCGTGGCGCATGGCACGCCGCATGATCCGGCGCAGCACATAGCCGCGGCCTTCGTTGGCGGGAAGCACACCGTCGGCAATCAGGAAGCTCGACGCGCGCAAATGATCGGCGATCACGCGATGGCTCGCCCTCGCCTTGCCTTCGGCGGGCACGCCGGTGCGCTCGACCGAGGCCGAGATGAGCGCACGGAACAGGTCCGTCTCGTAGTTGTCGTGGGTCCCCTGCAGCACGGCCGAGATGCGCTCGAGCCCCATTCCGGTGTCGATCGAGGGGCGCGGCAGCACGGTCCGCTCCCCCCCCATCCGCTCCTCGAATTGCATGAACACGAGGTTCCAGATCTCGATGAAGCGATCACCATCCGCGCCGGGCGATCCCGGCGGGCCGCCCGGGATATGGTCGCCATGATCGTAGAAAATCTCCGAGCAGGGACCGCACGGGCCGGTCTCGCCCATCCGCCAGAAATTGTCGGCGGTCGCGATCCTGATGATGCGGGAATCGGGCAAGCCGGTCAGCTTCTTCCAGATCCCGAAGGCTTCCTCGTCCTCCGAGTAGACGGTGACGGTCAGCCGCTTCTGGTCGAGGCCGTACTCCTTGGTGACGAGGTTCCAGGCCAACGGGATCGCCTCGGCCTTGAAATAGTCGCCGAACGAAAAATTGCCGAGCATCTCGAAGAAGGTGTGATGGCGCGCGGTGTAGCCGACATTGTCGAGATCATTGTGCTTGCCGCCGGCCCGCACGCACTTCTGCGCCGTGGTTGCCCGGCTGTAGGGGCGGCTCTCGGCGCCGGTGAACACGTTCTTGAACTGCACCATGCCGGAATTGGCAAACATCAGCGTGGGATCGTTGCGCGGCACCAGAGAGCTCGATGCCACGATCGTATGGCCGTGCCTGTGGAAATATTCGAGGAATGTCCGTCTGATCTCGTTGACGCCGGTCATGGACGCGGATTCCGCTGTTCTGGGTCCGCGCCTGCGGCGGCGCGGAGGCCTGGGACTGATCGCCGGGACGCCGCCTCGCCTTGCTCTTTCGAGCAAGGGCCATAGGCCGCGGCCTCGCCAGCGTACTCTTAGTAGCCGCCCGACAGGCTGTCCAGAAAAGGCCGGATCGGCGTTCCGACGCCTCGCCACGGGGTCCGGCCAGCAGGTTTGCTGGCCGTTCTCCCTTGCCTGGACGATTGGCGCGTCAGCCGCCGCGGCGCGCCCGCCCGGGCTTGCGCGCGCCAGCTTCCTCGATCGCGGCCCCGTCCTCGCCGGCCTCCACCTCGGGGTCACGGCCCTCGTGGTCGACGCCTTCATCGGGCGCCGCCTTCAGCATCTCGCCGACGATCAGGCCCGCGTTGTTGCGGATGGCCTTCTCGATCTCGTCGGCGATCTTGGGATTGTCCTTGAGGAAGGTCTTGGAGTTCTCGCGCCCCTGGCCGATGCGGGTGCCGTTGTAGCTGAACCAGGCGCCCGACTTCTCGACGATGCCGGCCTTGACGCCGAGATCGACCAACTCGCCGGTTTTCGAGATGCCCTCGCCATACATGATGTCGAACTCGACCTGCTTGAAGGGCGGGGCGACCTTGTTCTTGACGACCTTGACACGGGTCTGGTTGCCGACGATCTCCTCGCGCTCCTTGATCTGGCCGATGCGGCGGATATCGAGGCGGACGGAGGCATAGAACTTCAACGCATTGCCCCCAGACGTCGTCTCCGGATTGCCGAACATGACGCCGATCTTCATGCGGATCTGGTTGATGAAGATCACCATGCAACCCGACTTGGAGATCGAGCCGGTGAGCTTGCGCAAGGCCTGGCTCATCAGGCGCGCTTGCAGCCCCGGCAGGCTGTCGCCCATCTCGCCTTCGAGCTCGGCCTTGGGGGTGAGCGCGGCAACCGAATCGATGACGAGGATTTCGACCGCGCCGGAGCGCACCAGCGTGTCGGCGATCTCGAGCGCCTGCTCGCCGGTGTCGGGCTGGGAAATCAGCAGATCCTCGACCTTGACACCGAGCTTCCTCGCATAGACGGGGTCGAGCGCGTGCTCGGCGTCGATGAAGCTGCAGATGCCGCCGCGCTTCTGGGATTCGGCGACGACGCTCAAGGCCAGCGTGGTCTTGCCCGAGGATTCCGGACCATAGATCTCGACCACGCGACCGCGCGGCAAGCCGCCGATGCCGAGCGCGATGTCGAGCCCGAGCGAGCCGGTCGATACGGCTTCGACATCGATCGCCTTGTCGTTGGCGCCCAGGCGCATGATCGAGCCCTTGCCGAAATGCTTCTCGATCTGGGCCAGCGCTGCTTCCAGCGCCTTCTGCTTGTCCATGCCTCCCCCTTCGACCACTCTCAGCTCCGGTGCGGTCATTCTCAGCTCCTTATTTCATGAATTGGCGCCAGGGACGAGTCGCGGATTGCCCCGCTGAAGGGAAATGTACATATTTTGTTCGCCGCTTCAAGCAAAAAGAACAAATGCGGAACAAAAATTAATTCCACTTCCCAGAACGACACTCGGCGCTGCCGTGCGCCGACCGCTATTGACGCCGCAGGCTTGGTCGCCTACATTATTGAACACTGTTCAACCAAACGGGGAGCGGCCATGCTCGGCGACCGGCGACTACGGCGGGACCTCGAACGCTGGGAGCAGTCCGGCTGGGTGACGGCGGCCGGCGCGCGTGCGATTCGCACCGAGCTCGGACAATCGGGCACGACGCCGAGCCTCGCCAATGTGCTGGCGGTGCTGGCAGCGGTGCTGCTCTGCTTCGGCGCGATGATGTTCGTCGCGGCCAACTGGCAGGAGATGTCCCGGCTCGGCCGGCTCGGGCTGCTGCTCGCGATGCTGGCGGGCAGCTATGGCGCCGCTGCCTGGCTCTATGGCCGTGGCCTCGAAGGCTTCGGTCATGCCGCGACCCTGCTCGGCTGCGGCAGCTTCGGGGCCAGCATCATGCTGGTCGCGCAGATGTACCACATCGGCGGCAACCCGCCCGATGCGGTCCTGACCTGGGGTGCGGGTAGCGCCGCTGCGGCCATCCTGTTGCGCGCGAATGCGGCGCATGCGCTCGCAATCCTCCTCGCCGGGCTCTGGGGCGCCTGGGAAACGGCGCTACGCGGGGACGTGTTCTGGCCCTACCTGCTCGCCTGGGTCGTCCTGTTTGCCGGCCTCGCCCTCACCACGCGCTGGCGGGCGGGCTTTCATCTGCTCGCGCTGTCGCTCACCGGATTTGTGATCTCGCTCGGCTATCTGCTCGCCCAAGGCCACCGGCACGACCTCGTGCTCCTGATCGGCCTTGCGGGCATGGCCGTCGCCGCCTTCCTCGGTCCGGCCATCGACCGTTTTCTCGCACTCAGCCGGCCGGCGCTCGTCTACGCGCTGGCAACGGCCTATGCGGGGCTGTTCGCGATGCAGTTCCTGGAAGGGCTCTATGGCGACCCGGCAAGCAATAGGCCATGGTTCGCCGCCAATGGGATGCCGCTGCTGGCGCTCGCCGTGACGAGCCTGGCAATCATTCTGGGCGCTCTCTTCCTCGCCAACCGCTCGGGCAACCGTGGGCTACTGTGGGTGGCCTATTGCTGTTTCTCGCTGGAGCTGATCGGGCTCTACTTCAAGACCCTCGGCACGCTGCTCGACACCTCGCTGTTCTTCCTCGTCGCCGGACTGCTGCTCGCCGGGCTCGCCTATCTGGCGCTTCGCCTGCACCGGCGCGACCTTGCTCACAGGGAGGCTTGAAGCCGATGGAGAAGGCCATATCCACCACCCGCTGGCGCGCGCTGCTTGCGGTCGCCCTGCTGCAGGCGGCCGTGCTCGGCTGGATGGTGTGGGACCGCGCGAGCCTCATCTCGCAAGGCCGCGAGATCTTGCTCGCAACCGACCCGGTCGACCCGCGCAGCCTCTTCCGCGGCGACTACGTAATCCTCAACTACGCCCTCGCCAATGCCGCGTTGCCGGCGGGAGCGCCGGTGGCGCGCGCCGGCGACCGGATCCATGTGACGCTCGCCAAAGGCACCGACGGGCTGTGGTCGATGACGGCCCTGGCGGCCGAGCAGCCAACCGCGCTCGGCGCCGATCGAGTGGCGATGCGCGGCCGGATCGAGTCGGTCTGGCCCGATGGCGACAAGCAGCAACTGCGGCTCGCCTTCGGGATCGAATCCTATTTCGTGGCCGAGGGCGAGGGCAGGGACCTCGAGAAGCTCGTCGGCACCGAAAGCCTCGCCGTCGTGGTCGCGGTCGCTGACGATGGCCGCGCGGCGATCAAGGGGCTGCGCATCGGCGATCAGGTGCGCTATGACGAGCCGCTCTACTGATCGCGCCTGCGCCCCGCAACCCCGGCGCGGCGGCTACCCCCCTGCCGCCGCGGCCTCGGTGGCGGCCTCGTGGGCTTCGCTCGCCGCCACCCAGGCTGCCTCGGCTGATGCCAGCGTACGAGCCAGATCGCCGCGCTCGCGCACGAGGCCGAGCGCCAACTGCGGCTCGCGCTCATAGAGCGTCGTGTCGGCGAGCTTCAGGTCGAGCGCGGCGATCCTGCCCTGGATCTGGGCCACGCGCTTCTCGGCGGCATCGACCGCCTTCTTCAACGGCGCGAGCTGTCCGCGCCGGGCCGCCGACGCGCGGCGCTGCCCGGCGCGATTGGCGCTGGAGGAGAGGCTGTCCGAGACGCTTCTGCCCTTGTCGCGCGAGCGTCCTTCACGGTCGGCGATGAGGCTCGCGCGGTATTCCGCGATATCGCCCTCATAGGGCGTGACCGTGCCGCCGCCCACGACCCAGAGCCGGTCGACGGTCGCCTCGATCAGATGCCGGTCGTGGCTGATCAGGATGACGGCGCCATCGAACCCATTGAGCCCGTGTATCAAGGCTTCGCGCGCGTCGACGTCGAGGTGGTTGGTCGGCTCGTCGAGGATCATCAGGTGGGGCGCATGAAAGCAGGCGATCGCGAACAGCAGGCGCGCCTTCTCGCCACCCGACAGCTTGCCGGTTTCGGTGCCGGCCTTGTCGTTGCCAAAGCCGATCACGCCGAGCCGGGCACGCCGCTGGGCCTCGGTCGCATCGGGAAGGAGGTCGATCATGTAGTCGTAGGGCGTCCGCTTGGCGATGAGATCGTCGAGCTGGTGCTGGGCGAAGAAACCGACGGCAAGCTTGTCGGAGCCGAAGCGGCGGCCCGCCGTTGGGGGCAAGCGCCCCGCGATCAGCTTGGCGAGCGTCGACTTGCCGTTGCCGTTCTGGCCCAACAGGCCGATGCGGTCGTCGCGATCGATCCTCAGATTCAAGCCCCGCAGCACCGGGTGATCCGGGTCGTAGCCCGCCTCGCCGTCGTCGATGCGGATGATCGGATTGCCGAACTGCTTCTCGTTGCTGGGGAACACGAACGGCGCGACCCGCTCGGCCACCGCTTCCGCGATCGGCTGCAGCCTTTCCATCGCCTTCAGCCGGCTCTGGGCCTGCTTGGCCTTGGAGGCCTTGTAGCGGAAGCGGTCGACGAAAGCCTGCATGTGCTTGCGCGTGTCCTCCTGCTTGCGCCTGAGCTTGGAGTCGAGGCGCTGCTTCTCGCGGCGAGCCTCCTCGAACTCGTCGTACCCGCCCGAATAGAGCGTCAGCTTGCCGCGCTCCAGATGCAGGATCGCGGTGACGCCGCGATTGAGCAGATCGCGGTCGTGGGAGACCATCAGCACGGTGTGGGGATAGGCGCGCAGATAGCTTTCCAGCCACAGCGTGCCTTCGAGGTCGAGATAGTTGGTCGGCTCGTCGAGCAGCAGCAGGTCGGGCTCGAGGAAGAGGATGGCGGCGAGTGCGACGCGCATGCGCCAGCCGCCCGAGAACTCCGAGCAGGGCCGGGCCTGCGCCGCCTCGTCGAAGCCCAGGCCCGACAGGATGGTCGCCGCGCGCGCGGGTGCGGAATGGGCGGCGATGTCGTCGAGGCGGATGTGGATTTCGGAAATGCGATGGGGATCGGTCGCGGTCTCGGCTTCCGCGAGCAGCGACGCGCGCTCCTTGTCCGCCGACAGCACCCAGTCGATCAGGCTTTCGGGACCGCCGGGCGCCTCCTGGGCGACGATGCCGATGCGGGCATGCTTCGAGGTGGTGATCGAGCCGTCGTCCAGGTGCAGCTCGCCCGAGACCAGCCGGAGCAGCGTCGTCTTGCCCGCGCCGTTGCGGCCGACCAGCCCGACTTTCCAGCCGGTCGGGATGCCCGCGGTCGCCCGGTCGAAGATCGGCTTGCCTTCGATGCGATAGGTGAGGTCGTTGAGGTGCAGCATGGCATGCCGATAGCCCAGTGGCGGGCGGCGGGCAAGAAATACACGCGGTCAAACCGAGCGACGAATTCGCGAGAGCTTCCCGTTGCTGACCTTCCCCCTATCGCCCCGTCAGCGCATAGCGCAGCACGATCTCGGCGGCGGCGACGCTGGGGGAGGAGGCGGGCGGCGACATCAGCTCGGCGATGCCGGCCAAGGCCTCGCAACATCGGGGGTGAGCCGCCTCATTCGAGGAAGGACATACAGTCTGTTCTGGCACAATCAAAAAGTACCCGCTTCCCCGGCCGACCAACGGTCGAGCCGGGGTCCAGGAGTTCCGCGGAACGGCCTTGCCATTGGCCCCTGGATCCCGGATCGCCGCCGACACGCCGGAGGTGGGCCTCTGGCACGCCGGCGGCGTCCGGGAAGACGGGTACCAAATGAATGCGTCGGAGCCCTGGCGATTCGAGCCAGTTGACGGACAGATAGGCTTCGCCGGGTCTCTGCTTGAATGCAGTGACGGCGATAGTCCCGATCTCGCGGATGTGCGAGCCGCCACAGAGCCGCGTGATGTGGTGACCGTCAGGAACAACATCGCCCTTCATGCCGCGAGTCCGGTCAGCGGAGCGAGCGGCGCCATGGTCTCGGCGAGCGCATCGATGGTCGTGGTGCCAGTCAAGCGGTCGACCCGTTGGGGGTGCCTCGGATTCGGATGGAACAGCAGGTAGCGGGCGTCGCCGGAATCGAGGAACTCGATGGCGACCTTTCGGCCTTGCAACCCATGCCACTCGGCATAGCAGTCGCCGGCTGGCGTCATAGTCAGGTCGGGGTAGCCCGACGGCGGCGCGGCTTCGAGAAAATCGATCAGTCCGGCGAGCGAGCGCACCGACAGGTGACCGCCATAGTCATCGGCGAACGCCGCGGCGAGGTGCTCGATGCGAGCGGCGAGCCGAACGTTGAAGGGCAATTGGGACGATTGGAGACGGCGGATAACCGCCTCGAGGCTCAGTCGCGAATTGGTCATCGGGAATCCTCGGTGCAGTGCGGCAGCCACTCGATCCATGAGCAACATAACATGCGCCCGTACCCACGTTCGCACCAGGGCTCGCCAACGTCCAATGACGGGCGGCTGCCGCACTCTGCCCGCGGTCCCGGCTCGCATGCGGGCGTTGATCAGCGGCGTATCGAGGCATCTGGTGGCCCGCCTGCGGCCGGGAAAGCGGGAGCTGATCAGCCGAGCTTGGTCTCCAGAGCCGGCGCGCGCGTCAACCATGTGCGCGAGAAAACAGCGCCAGCTTATCCCCGGCCCGCGAACTCCTGTCATGATTTCCCCGTTTCCTCCACGACGGGGGCCGTGGCGCGCGCCGTCGCACCGGTGGAGGGAAGCGTCGGACAGGCTCGGACATAGGCTATCCGAGGTCTTCCTGCCGTCCGGGACCGTGCCGGCTGAGCCTGCACATCCCGGACTACTCTCCGCCCGGATGCAGCGGAGCGGCGCTCGCGAGAGCACCACGGTGGCGACGAACCCGCCGATGACGACGGAGCGGCTCGGCCGCATCCGAACTACACTGCCAAGGGCCGGCCGCTCCGTCCCCCGTCGTTGCCGTCACTCCGGGCCGTGGGGCCGCGGGGGCACTGGCGTTCTGGGAGTTGCGAGATGGCGAGAGTGCGAATTGGGCCGCTCTGGTTTATCCCCCTACCGCCCCGTCAGCGCGTAGCGCAGCACGATCTCGGCGGCGGCGACGCTGGGCGAGGAGGCGGGCGGCGACATCAGCTCGGCGATGCCTGCGAGCGCCTCGCGCTGGCGCAGGCGGGTGTCGCGATCGGTCAAGGAGCGGGCAAGCGCGTCGGCCAATCGCGCAGGATTGCACTCCTCCTGAATGAGCTCGGGAAACACGTTCTTGCCCAGCACCAGATTGGCGAGCACGATCGAGGGCACTTTGACGAGGAACCGCAGCCGCGCCGCCAGCGGATCGACGCGGTAGCCAACGACCATCGGCGTGCCCGCGACCGCGAGTTCGAGCGTGACCGTGCCCGACGCCGCCAGCGCCACGTCGGCGAGCCGGAAGGCGGTGAACTTCTCCTCGTCTCCCGTGACCAGATGGGGTTTTCGCGGCCAGGTGGCGAGCGCCTGCTCGATCAGCGACCGCACGCTCGGGACCACCGGCAGCACCACTTCCACCGGCCCAATCGCCTGCTCCAGCATACGGATCGCCTCGCCAAAGGGCTGCATCAACCGCCGGACCTCGTTGGGCCGGCTACCTGGCAGCACGGCGATGACCGGCCGCCCCGCCGCCAACCCGAGCCGGCGCGCGAGCGCTCCCCCATCCAGCCCCTGCATCCAGGCGATCCGCTCGACCAGGGGATGGCCCACATAGGTGCAGGCCGGCCCGCCGAGCCGCTGGTGGGCCTCCGGCTCGAACGGCAACAGCGCCAGCACATGATCGACATAGGCCGCCATGCTGGCGGCCCGCCCCGGCCGCCACGCCCACACCGTCGGCGACACGTAGTCGACGATCGGGATTTCCGGGCGCAGCCGCCTGATCCGCTGCGCGATCCGGTGGGTGAACTCGGGCGCATCGATGATGACGACCGCATGCGGCTCATAGGCGATCGCGGCTGCCGCGGTCTCGCGGATGCGCCGGTAGAGCAGTGGCAGCCGCTGCAGGATCGCGGCCGGCCCCATCACCGCCACGTCCGACATCGGAAACAGCGAGGTCATCCCCTCGTTGTCCATGTCGACATCACCGACGCCGCGCAGCTCGATCGGACGCGGCGACAGGCGCAACAGCGAGGCAATCAGCTTGCCGCCGAGCAGGTCGCCCGAATGCTCGCCGGCGACGATGAACAGCCGCAGCGGCTCGATGCGCGCGCCCCTCGAGCGTTTCACAGCCGGCTTTCTCATGCGACCGTGTCCTCGACGCCCGCGATGAAGATGCGCTCGGCGTCGGCGATGCGCACGATCTCGGCCCGCTCGGCGATCAGCACGCCATGGGCCATCACCGCGACCCCAGCAAGGCCCGCCCGAGCGGCCAGCTCGACCGTGCGCGGCCCCATCGCCGGCATGTCGACGCGCAGCTCCTGGCGCGGTTTCGGCCGCTTCACCAGCACGCCCATGCGTTTGCCCCGGCGCCGGCCCCATTGCCGCAGGTCGGCTGCACGTATCAGCATCTGGTCGGTGCCTTCCGCCGCCTCGACCGCGATCACATGGCCGCGCGTCACCACCGCCGCCTGGCCGACGTCGAGGCTGCCGAGCGCGCGAACGACCGCGAGGCCCTGGCGGATGTCCTTCTCGTCGCCGGCGGATGGGTGCTCGCGGCCGAGCGGCCCAAGACCCACGACGAGGCTCGGCGCGATCTCGTGGGCGCCGCGCACCACCAGGCCCTTGGCCTCGAAGAACCGCACCACGCTCGAGAGCACGCTGTCGTCGCCCCCGATCATCAAGGAAAGGACGAGGGGCAGATTGCGGATCGCGCCGAGGTCGAGGCGGACCTGATCGAGGTCGGGCCGCGTGACGCCGCCGATGATGACAAGCTCGCCGCAGCCCGTGCGCTTCAGCTCGCCGAGCAAATGGCCGATCTCACCCCATTTGATCCAGCTATGGGAAAAGCCTTCGATCGCCGGCTCGGCTTCCCCGACGATGCCCAGGATGTGGACCTCGCGGCCCGCGGCCACCGCCTCACGCGCAACGGCAACCGGGAACGCGCCCCCGCCCGCGATAATCCCGACCCGGCCGCCTGCCGCCACCGTCATACCAATCCGCGCCTCTGGCGTGGTGCTCTCAGCTCGAATTGCCGACGCGGGGCACGCATAGCGCGCGATCCTTGCTCGCGCGGATGAACGACACGATCCGCTGCACCCCGGGATCGGAGCCGAACATCTTCTCCACGTCGTCGAGCCGCTCCAACAGAGTTCCCTCGTTGGAGAACAATTGCCGGTAAGCCCGCCGCAGACTGTGGATCTGCTCGCGCGAAAAACCTTGCCGCTTCAGCCCGACGATGTTGAGGCCACTGAGGCCGGCGCGGCTGCCGAGCGCCATGCCGAAGGGGATCACGTCGTTCTCCACGCCGGTCATACCACCGATGAAGGCATACGCTCCGATCCGCACGAACTGGTGCGCGCCGGAAAGGCCGCCCAGGATCGCATAGTCCTCGACCGTGCAATGGCCGGCGAGCGTTGCATTGTTGGCGAGGATGACGTGATCGCCGACCATGCAGTCGTGCGCGACGTGGGTCCCGACCATGAACAGACAGTGCGAGCCGACACGGGTCACCCCGCCGCCGCCCTCGGTGCCGGGGTTCATGGTCACGTGCTCGCGGATCTGGTTGTCCTCGCCGATCTCGAGCGTCGTCCTCTCGCCCCTGTACTTCAGGTCCTGCGGCTGGTGGCCGATCGAGGCGAACGGATAGATCTGGGTGCGCGCGCCGATCCTGGTGCGCCCGGCGACGACGACGTGGGAATGGATGCGCACGCTGGCGCCCAGCACGGCCTGCGCGCCGATCACGGCATAGGCGCCGATCTCGACGTCCTTGCCGAGCTTTGCCCCCTTCTCGACGATCGCCGTTGGATGGATCTTGCTCATTTTGCCTCGGTGTCGACGATCATCGCCATGATCTCGGCGGCCTCCGCAACCAGGGTCCCATCGACCTTGGCCTCGCCGCGGAACCGCCAGGCGCGGCCGCGGCTGCGGGTTTTCGTGACGTGATAGCGCACCGTATCGCCCGGCACGACGGGCCGGCGGAATTTCACGCCGTCGATGCCCATGAAGTAGACCAGCGCGGGCCTCGACTCGGCACCGAGCGAATGCACACAGAGCGCGCCCGCCGTCTGGGCCATGCCTTCGATCAGCAGCACGCCCGGCATGATCGGATGGCCGGGGAAATGGCCCTGGAAGAACGGCTCGTTGGCGGTCACGTTCTTGATGCCGATGGCGGAGCGGTCGCCGTCCATCTCGATGATGCGATCGACGAGCAGGAACGGATAGCGGTGCGGCAACAGCCGCATCACGCGATCGATGTCGGCTGAGGCCAACTCCTTCTTGTCGGTCTTATCGGTCATCGCTGTCTTCTCTTCCGGCGCCTGGCCGTTGGCTGGATGGGCCCCGACGTTGCAGGCGTTGCGGGCACTACTTCTAACGGCCACCCTTGCGTTTCGCCAGTAGCCTCACCATCGCCAACTCGCGCATCCATTCCCCGCTCGGCCGGGCCGGACTCCCGCCCACCCTGGAACCGGGCGGCAGGCTGTCCTTGATGCCGCTCTGGGCCGCGGACTGCGTCCCCATGCCGATGCGGGAATGGCCGTTGACGCCGGTCTGCCCGCCGAGCACCACGAAATCCTCGATCACGGCACTGCCGGCTATGCCCACGAGCGCGCACAGCACGCAATGCCGGCCGATCACCACATTGTGGGCGATCTGCACCAGGTTGTCGATTTTGGTGCCCTCGCCGATGATCGTGTCCTTCAGCGCGCCGCGGTCGATTGCGGAGTTCGCGCCGATCTCGACGTCGTCCTGGATGATGACGCGGCCGACCTGGGGCACTTTCAGGTGGCCCTTGGCGCCCATGGCGAAGCCGAAGCCGTCCTGGCCGATGCGGGCGCCGGCATGGATGATGACGCGGTCACCGACGAGGGCATGCGTGAGCGAGGCGCCGGGTCCCACGAACCCGTCGCGACCGATGCTGACACGATAGCCGATGACGGCACCGGCAGCGATCCGCGTTCCACGGCCGATCCTGGCCTCGCGCCCCACCACTGCGCCCGGCTCGACCACCGCATTCTCCTCGATCAGCGCGCTCGGATGGATCAAACCCGACTGCTCGCTCGCCGATGCCTCGGCGACACGGGGGTGCATGGCGCCCGGGTAGAAGGCCGTGAGCGCGCGCGCAAAGGCGCGATAGGGCTCCGGTGTGACGAGGGCGACAACGCCGTCTGGCACCCGATCACGCAACGCCGGGGCAACGAGGCAGGCGCCTGCCCGCGTCGTCGCGAGCTGGGGCAGGTACTTCCGGTTATCGATGAAGGCGACGTCGTCGGGCCCTGCCAGATCGAGCGGGCGGACATCGAAGACGAGTGTCTGGGGAGCGGCATCGGTTGCGACCTCCGCACCGGCGAGCCTGGCGAGCGCCGCGAGCGGCATGGGCGCGGCGCGCTCGAAAAAGCCCGGATGCTCCATCACAGATCCGATCGAGGGAAACGGTTGCTCGTGTGCTGCGGTGGCACTCGACGATGGCGTTGTCGCACCATGTCCGGCGGCCGGAGTCAAGCTTGGCCGCACCCGATCCGGCCCGCGCGCCCAAAGCAGTTGTTGGCAATTCGGCCGAACACCTGGGAACGGACCGATGGCGAGTGGTTGGCCGGTCTTGGGCGCCGGCTGCTGAAGACGCACAACACCGCACGTCCCACCAGCCTCGAGCTGAATGCTTGTGAAACCGAGGTCGCCTTTCGCTGGGAAACGGGTGTCTGTCGGCTCAGAACTTGGTGCTGGCGCCAAACCGGAAGGCCTGCTCGTCGTCGAAGGTTTCCTTCGACAAGACGAACGCGTAGTCGGCCCGCAGCGGTCCGAGCGGCGAGTTCCAGATCAGGCTGGCGCCGACGGAGGAGCGAATGCTCGCCTCGTCGACCAGCCTGATTTTGCCCGACGCGTCCAACTCCGTGGCGCGTTCAGAAACGCCGAACACCGAGCCCGCGTCGGCGAACACCGCTGCGCTCAGCCCGAGCTCCTCAGGCAACAGCGGTAGCGGGAAGCGCACTTCCGCGGTCGCGGCGTAGAACATGGTTGCGCCGATCGCATCGCCCGTCAGCAGGTCACGCGGTCCAAAACCACCGCGATCGAAACCGCGAACGGTCTCGCCGCCCTTGTAGAACAGATCGTTGACCCGAAGCTCCTCGCCGCCCCAACCTGCGATGTTGCCGCCGGTCACCCGTCCGACGAAAATGATCTTCTCGGTGATGGGATAATAGCCTCTCCCCTCGGCAACGGTGCGCACATAGAAAACGTCGCCGCCAAGGCCAGCTACATCCTGCGCCAGCTCGAGATAGACGCCGCGGGTGGGATTGCCCCTGATGTTGCGTGTGTCATAGGCGAGCGTGTAGCCCAGAGCCGAGAGCAGCGTCACGCCCTCCTGCTCTTTCACCAGCTCGCTCGCGTCGTCCTTGACGCCGTAGATCTCCTCGCGGGCAAGGGTGTAGCGCGTTGTCAGCCACGCCTCGTCGGTGAGTGGGAAACCGAGCCGGAGCCCACCGCCGGTACGGCGGCTCTTGTAGCCGGCTTCCTTGCCGAAATCGACCTCCTTGTGAAAGAGATCGAAACCCGCGGAGATGTTCTGGTCGAGAAAACGCGGCTCGGTGAAGCTGAAATCGACCTGAATGCGCTCGAGGCTGCCGCCGAGCTTCAACTGCACGAACTGGCCTTTGCCGAGCAGGTTGCGCTCCTTCAGGGTGATGTCCGCGATCACGCCTTCCGAGGTGGAGTAGCCGCCGCCAAACGACAGCTCGCCGGTCGAGTCCTCCTGCAGGACGACGTTCAGCACAACCCGATCCCCTGCGCTGCCTTGCTCGACGTTGACCTCGACCGTCTTGAAGAACCCGAGCGCTTGCAACCGCTTCTTGGCCCGATTGACCAGCAGCTTGTTGTAGGCATCGCCTTCCGCCAGACGGAACTCGCGCCGGATCACATAGTCCTGAGTCCGCAGATTGCCGACGACGTTGATGCGCTCGATATAGATGTGGGGACCATCCTCGACCACGTAGCTGATGCTGATGGTCCGGGCAACCGGATCGCGATCGACCTGCGGGCGGATCTGCACGAAGGCATGACCTTGCTCGGCGACCATCAGCGTCAGCTTCTCGATCGACTTCTCGATCAAGGTCGCGTCGTAGACCTCGCCTGTCTCCACCAGCTGCTGGCCGAGCAGCTCGTTGGCATCGACCTCGGGGATCGACGATTCGACCCGAACATCGCCGAACGTGTAAAGCTCGCCTTCCTCGATCGTGAAGGTCAAGAAGAAGCCATCGCCGCCACGATCGAGATCGGCCACACCCGACACGATCTGGGCATCCGCGTAGCCATTCTTCAGGTAGAATTGGCGAAGCAGCTCACGGTCGAGATTGAGCCGGTCCGCATCATAGATGTCGGTCGATTTCCAGAAGCTGAACAGGCTCTTCTCGGTCGTCGTGATGACATCCTTCAAATCGGAATCGGAGAAGGCGCGATTTCCGATGAAATTGATGTTGAGGACCTTGGTGGTCGGTCCTTCGTTGATTTCGAACACGAGGTCGACGCGATTGTTTTCCAGCTCGATGATCTTCGGCTCGACGGTCGCCGCATACAGACCCTGGCTTTGGTAAACGTCTAGAACCCGCTGCAAATCGGCCTGAACCCGAGCGCGTGTATAGACCGAGCGCGGCTTCAGCTGCACCTCGGCCTCGAGCGTTGCGTCCTCGATCTCGCTGTTACCCTCGAACACCACCCGGTTGACGACAGGGTTCTCGACGACCGTCACCACCAGCACGCTGCCAGAGCGCTCGATCCGGACGTCGGCGAACAGGCCAGTTGCGAACAGCGCCTTCAGCGATTGATCCACGAGGAACGAATCATAGGCGTCGCCTGGCGAAATCTGCATGTAGGAGCGCACGGTCTCGGGCTCGACGCGACGGTTCCCCTCGACCCGGATCTCGCTGATTGCGGCCTGCGCATGCGCCGCTCCCGGCGCGGAAACGATCCCGGCCGCGCTCGCAATGCCCGCCAACGCCATGCTCACGACGAGCAGGCGTATGGCGCGATTTGCCCGTCGCAAAATGCTGAGCATCCGGTGTCTGCCCCTCGTCACTGCCGATCCCCCTGTGAAGGCGCTCCTCGGCACCGAGCACCCCACGACGCACTGGCCAACATTCTTTTATTAACAGATTCCCCGGCCAAAGGGAGTGCGACCGTTAGCGCCTACTAAACGCCTCAGCCGACGCATTCTTTACCGAACCCGATCCAGGTGGACCAGACATCGTTCATCGTTACGAAAATCATTAACATGCCGAGCAATCCCAAGCCAACCCTGAATGCGAATGCCTGGGCTCGATCGCTCAAGGGGTGTCCCCTAATTGCCTCTATCGCGTAGAAGAGCAAGCTTCCGCCGTCGAGAATGGGGATCGGGAAAAGGTTGAACAGCCCGATCGAGACCGACATGATGGCCAACAGGCGGACCAGGGACTCAAATCCCAGCGAGGCCACCTGACCCGCGACCGTTGCGATCTTGATCGGCCCACCAAGCTGATCGGCGGCTTCGCGTCCCAGCACGATGTCGCCGAGCATGCCGAGGGTGCGCGTGACGATAAAGGCCGACTCTTCCACGCCCCGCACCAGCCCACTCAAGGGGTTGTAGGAAATGAACGTCCGATCCTCGGGCCTGGTCGATTGCTGGATCCCGATCATGCCGATGCGGAATTTGTTGCAGAAGCGGTCGGTCTGCTCCTTGCGGGCGGGCGTCACCTTCAGCGGCACGCGCTGACCGCCACGTTTGACCACAACCGCCAGCTCGCGGTCGGCGCTGCCCATGACGATGCGCTGCATGTCCGTGAAGCTCGCGATGGCCGTGCCATCGATCTCTACGACGAGGTCTCCCGGCTTGAACCCCGCTTTTGCCGCAGCTCCCTCGGGCTGCACCAGATCGACTCGCGGGTCGGTCACGTACTCGCCGCTGATGGTGTAGAGCGCTGCGAACACCACGAACGCCAGCAGGAAGTTCGCGACCGGCCCCGCCACGACGACGGCTGCCCGCTTCCAGAGCGGCTTCGTATGGAAACGGCCATCGTCGGCGACGACGGTCTCGACCCCGACCCTCGCTGCATCGCTCGTCGGCGTAGCACCGCCATCGCGACCGCCATGGCCACGGCCGTCGCCGGCGCCAACGGTCTCCAACTCGGCTTTGGCCCCCGTGGGAACGCTCGCCACGTTCTCGTCGTCGACGAACTTGACATAGCCCCCGAGCGGCAACCAGGCGACCCGCCAGCGCGTACCATGGCGATCGAGGAAGCCGAAGATCTCGGGCCCGAATCCGATCGAAAACGTCTCAACCTTCACGCCACACCAGCGCGCGACCAGAAAATGTCCGAGCTCGTGAATGAAAATGACGACAGTCAGCACGAACAGAAAGGAAACGAGCGTCAACCCGAGCGAGCTGACCTGGCCCGACAGATAAGCCATCACATCCATGATCCGTGTCCGCTCATGCCGTACCCTACGGCGTTCCGTATTGCTGACAGCCTGCCAGATGCGCCGCGCATTCCGACGTGCCGCCCGATCCTGCTCGGTCTGCCCTGGCCAGATCCAAAGCGGAGCTGCCCCAAAAGCGACCGTCGAACTCCCCTAGCGCTTCCCGGAGGCGCCACAATGACGAAGCCGCGCATCGGCGAGCCGCCTGCCGAGCGCATCGGTCGCGAGCACATCCTCGATGCTCGCTTGCGACTGCGGCAGGCGCGTGCACTCGCCATCACCGAGCACAGCCTCGACGACACCGACTATGTCAAGGAAACCGATTCGCTGCTGGAGAAAAGCCCCGACAGCAATCTCATTGGCCGCATTGAGCAGCGCACAGGCCGTGCTGCCGGCTTCCAGCGCGGCCCTGGCGACGGCGAGCGAGCGGAACCGCACCTCGTCGGGAGCCTCGAAGGTGAGGCTGCCGAGTGCCACCAGATCGAGCCGCCGGGTCGGCGCAGCCATGCGGCCCGGCCAGGCCAGGCTCAATGCGATCGGCGTGCGCATGTCGGGCTCCGATAGTTGCGCCAGCACCGAGCCGTCGCGATAGGCGACGAGACAGTGCACGATCGATTGCGGGTGGACGACAACCCGAAGCTGGTCTGGGGTGACCGGAAACAAATGATAGGCCTCGATCAGCTCGAGCCCTTTGTTCATCATGGTCGCGGAATCGATGGTGATCTTGGCGCCCATGCTCCAATTGGGATGGCGCAATGCCTGCTCGGGCGTGGCCTGGCCGAGCTCGGCGAGCGACCAGGAACGGAACGGGCCGCCGGAAGCCGTCAGCGTGATGCTCTCGATCGCCTCGGGAGCAGCTCCCGCCAACGCCTGGAACGCAGCCGAATGCTCCGAATCGACCGGCAGCAGCTCGACCCGGGATTGGGCGCAGGCGCGCATGAAGAGGTCGCCGGCTGCCACGAGGCATTCCTTGTTGGCGAGCGCGAGCCGGCCACCCCGGCGCACCGCCTCGAGCGTCGGCACGAGCCCTGCGGCCCCCACGATCGCGGCCATGGTCCAGTCGACGCGAACTCCCGCGGCTTCCCGCACGGCAGCCTCCCCGGCCGCTGCCTTGGTTGCCGAGCCTGCAAGTGCGGCTTTCAGCTCGGCATAGGCTGCCGGGTCGGCGACGACCGCAAGCTCGGCCCGATGCTGCAGAGCGAGCTCGGCGAGCTGGCCCGCATTGCCATTGGCCGTCAGCGCGACCACCCGGTAGCGCTCGGGCTCGCGGCCGATCAGATCGAGCGTGCTTCTGCCGATCGAGCCGGTCGCGCCGAGAATCGTGACGGTGCGCGGCAATCCAGCCGATCCTGATGGCGTGGGCTCGCGTTTCATGCCGCCGGCCTGGTTCGAGAGTTGATGCTCTTGCTTCACCATGCGAGCAACGCGCTCGCCGGATGGGAAAAGTCGCGTACGAGCGAGATCAGGCCGGCGACGATCGCCGCCAGCATCAGCCCGTCGACGCGGTCGAAAATACCGCCATGGCCCGGGACCAGATTGCTCGCGTCCTTGCGGCCGGCGCGCCGCTTCAGCGCGGATTCACCCAGATCGCCGAGTTGGGCGGCGAGCGAAAGCACCAATCCGACTGGAACGAGCGTTATCGGATCGATCCCGCCCGCGCCCCAGGCGAACAATGCCCCCGCGATCATGCCGGCAACCGCTCCCCCGACCGCTCCCGCCCAGGTCTTGCCGGGCGAGACCGCCGGCCACAGCTTGGGGCCCCCGATCAACCGGCCGGCCAGGAAGGCGAATGTATCGCTCGACCACACCACCACGAACACGAACAGCACGGCGAGCACGCCGAGCAGTGGGTCGGCACGGAACCAGACCAGTGCCAGCGCCGGCAGGCCCACATAGAGCACGCCCAGACCCGTCAGCCAGCCGCCCTTGCCCAGCCGCAGCACCACCAGCACCGGCGCGACGACCAGCAGCAAAATCAACCCGAGCGCGCCAAGCCCGAATGCTCCCAGCCCCGTCGCACCCACGACAGCAAATCCATGCGCCAGCAGGTAGATGTCGCGCTCGCTGCCACGCACCAGCCGTCCCCATTCCCAGGCGACAATGGTTGCAAGCACCGCCAGCAGCAGAGCGAAAGTCTGCACCCCCGCCCACAACGACCACAGCGAGAGCGCCGCCAACAGCACGGCGGAGGCCACCCGCCGCCCGATGTCGAAGGGGGCTTCTCCAGCTTCCGGCGGGCCAGCCTGGGGGGCCGTCGTCTGGCCCTGTTCGCTCGCGCCCGTCACGCTGAGGACCGGGCGGAAAGACCGCCGAACCGGCGCTCGCGACTCTGGTAGGTGGCAATTGCGCTGGCGAGGTGGCCGCGGTCGAAATCGGGCCAGAATACGTCGGTGAACACCAGCTCGGCATAGGCGAGCTGCCACAGCAGGAAGTTGGAAAGCCGTTGCTCGCCGCTGGTGCGGATGAGCAGGTCGGGATCGGGCGTGCCGCCGGTATCGAGGGCGGTGGCGAACCGCTCCTCGGTGATGTCGCCGGGCTCGATCTCGCCCGCCCGGACCCTGGCCGCGAGCTTTGCCGCGGCGCGCGCGATCTCGGCGCGGGCGCCGTAGTTGAAGGCGACGGTCAGCTCGAGCCGCGTGTTCGCACGGGTCAGCTGCTCGGCTTCCTCCAGCAGCAGGACGACGTCCTGCTCCACACCCGTTCGCTCGCCGATGATACGGATCCTCACGCCATTGCGATGCAGCTCGGCCAGATCGCGCCGGATGAAGCGCTTCAGCAGCCCCATCAGGGTGCTGACCTCGGCAGCCGGCCGCGACCAGTTCTCCGAGGAGAAGCTGAACAGCGTGAGGTGGGGTATCCCCTGCTCGATCGCGCCCTCGACGGCGAGCCGCACGGCCTCGACGCCGCGACGATGGCCTTCGGCCCTGGGAAGTCCCCGGCTCTCTGCCCAACGGCCATTGCCATCCATGATGATGGCGATATGTCTCGGCTTCGGCCGCACCGAATTCTCCTCCGCCCCCATGCGGCCCGCAGCCCGCTGGTCCCGGCCCAATCCTGTCCGTCGCACGGGGCCCGGATGGGACCCGCCCTCAGGGCATTCCTGGCATCGCCCGACAGGTCTTGGACGCCAATTGTGGCTGATGCCGCGCGCCCGTCGATCCCCGCTTGATGTCGCACCTCACGCTGAACGTATCCTGCTCGCCGCCCAGACCATCGCGTCATTGCGGCGCCATGTCATTGCCGAGGTTGGCACGGCTGGCCGCAACCTGTCTCGTGCTCCCGCTGATCAATCCACCGAGCGAGCCCGTTCCTCGATCGGGCTCGAGCACGAGGAATTGGCTCGGCTTCGCATCAGGCTCGCGCATTCACGCATGGATCGAGCTCACCCGACCATTGGAATGGAGCACTAAGCAGGCATTCGTTGGAAGACCAACGAATGCCTGCTTGGATTCTCTTGTTTTCGCAGAGTTTTATCGCCAAACCGGGAAGACCACTTTGGCGAACTCTGCTTAGACCTGCAGAATTTCCACCTCTTTGGTCGCGAGCAAGGCATCGACATCCTTGATCATCTTGTCGGTCAGCTCCTGCACTTTCTGGCTCTGCTTCCTGTGCTCGTCCTCGCTGATCACGTGATCCTTCTCGGATTTCTTCAAGATCTCGTTGCCGTCGCGGCGCACGTTGCGCACTGCAATGCGGGCGGCCTCGGTGTATTTGTGGGCGATCTTCACGAGCTCCTTGCGGCGCTCCTGGTTGGGCTCGGGCATCCGGAGGCGGATGATCTGGCCGTCGACCACCGGGTTGATGCCCAGGCTCGAATCACGGATCGCACGCTCGACCGCCGACACCATGGCGCGGTCCCAGACCTGCACGGCGATGGTGCGCGGCTCGGGCACCGTGACCGATCCCACCTGGTTCAACGGCATCCGCGAGCCATAGGCCTCGACCGTGATCGGATCGAGCAGGCTTGCATTGGCGCGCCCCGTGCGAAGCCCGGAGAGCTCGGTCTTCAGGGTCGCGATCGCGCCCTGCATCCGCTTCTCCAGATCAGTGATCTTGAAGGTTGCCGTTGCCATCGCAGTCTCTCCTCCTTTGCGTGGCCCGTCCTGTCGAACTCGGCGCCAACCCGGCCGGCTCCGCCGCTCGTGGACTGATCGGGTCGCATCGAGCCCGCGGCGTCGGCCCGGCTCGCGCGATGGGATCGAACCACTAGAGCATTTTCCGGCGAAGTGGCTACCGGCTCGTCGAAAGAAAATGCGCCGAAACAAAAACCCAGAGCGCCCGATCCAACTCGATCGGATCGCAATGCGCTCTAAGCAGACTTTCGTTGGAAGACCAACGAATGCCTGCTTGGATTCTTTTGTTTTCGCAGAGTTTCATCGCCAAACCGGGAAGACCACTTTGGCGAACTCTGCTTAGTGTCCCGTCTCCGAAATACGCTCATCCTCGCAGTGTCCTCTGAAGCGTATTTCGGAGATGAAAGGACACTAGCAACTCTATGATTCTAGTGTGGTTTCGCCTCGCAAATGCCATCTCCGAGCCCGCCGCGGATGCTGGATGGCATTTGCGAGACACCACACTAGTGGACCGTGGTGCAGCGCCCCTCGCCGCGCAGGACGCGGACCAGATTGCCCTCTTCCTGGATCGAGAACACAATTATCGGAATCCTGTTGTCGCGGGCAAGCGCGATTGCGGCGCCGTCCATCACCTTCAGGTCCTTGGCCAGCACCTCGTCGTAGCTGATGGTATCGTAGCGCCGGGCGGCGGGATCGCGCCTGGGGTCGGCCGAGTAGACGCCGTCCACCTGGGTTGCCTTGGCAAGCGCGTCGCAGCCCATCTCGGCGGCCCTCAGGGCGGCTGTCGTATCGGTCGTGAAGTAGGGATTGCCGGTGCCGCCGGCGAAGATCACGACCCGCCCCTTCGCCAGATGCCGGCGCGCGCGCTCCGCCACGAAGGCCTCGCACACCGTTGGCATCGGGATCGCCGAGAGCACACGGGCGTGGACACCGACCGCCTCGATCGCGCCACGCAATGCGAGCGCATTCATCACCGTGGCGAGCATGCCCATGTAGTCGGCGGTGCCGCGCTCGAGACCCTTGGCGACACCTTCAACGCCACGGAAGATGTTGCCGCCGCCGACGACGAGGCAGATCTCGGTGCCGAGCTCGCGTGCTGCTTGCACGTCACGCGCGATGCGGGCGATCGTGGCCATGTCGATGCCGTGGGACAGGGGACCCATCAGCGCCTCGCCCGACAGCTTCAGCAGCAGGCGCTCGTATCTCGGGGGGGGCTTGGACATCGTGGCAGCTCCGGTCAATCGGCAATCGGCAGGTCGGCAGTCGGACCATATCCAATCGATTGCCGACTGCCTGTCCTTACGAGCCCTTCGCCATCGCCGCCACCTCGGCGGCGAAGTCGCCCTTGCCTTTGTCGATGCCTTCGCCGAGCGCGTAGCGCACGAAGCCGGTGACGACGATCGGCGAGCCGATATCTTTCTCGGCAGCCTTCAGCACGTTGGCGACCGTCTCCTTGCCGTCGACCACGAACACCTGCGCCAACAGCACGACCTGCTGGAAAAATTCCTTGCGAAGCCGCCCCTCGACCATCTTTGCCGCGATCTCGGCCGACTTGCCGGTGGCCTTGGCCTGCTCGATATAGACCGCGCGCTCGCGCTCGATTTCGGCCGGATTCAGATCCTGCTCGGTCACGGCCATCGGATTGGCGGCGGCGATGTGCATGGCGAGGCTCTTGCCGAGCGCGGCGAGCTTGCCGGAATCGCCCTTCGACTGCAAGGCGACGATCACGCCGATCTTGCCCAGGCCAGGTGCGGTGGTGCTGTGCATATAGCTGGCGACCACGCCTTCCTCGACGGCGAGAGCCGCGGTGCGGCGGATCGACATGTTCTCGCCGATGGTCGCGATCAGCTCCTTCAGATGCGCTTCGAGGGAGAGCTTGGTGCCGGGAACCTTGGCGGCCTTCAACTTGTCCAGATTGCCGCCCGTCTGCAGGGCCAAGTCGGCGACCATCCGCACCATCGCCTGGAACTTGTCGTTGCGAGCCACGAAGTCGGTCTCGGAGTTCACCTCGGCCAACGCGCCGTGGAGCCCGTTCGAGGCCACGCCGATCAAGCCGTCGGCGGCGACGCGGCTGGCTTTCTTGTCGGCCTTGGCGAGGCCCTTCTTGCGCAGCCAATCGACGGCTGCCTCGACCTCCCCCTGCATCTCCACGAGCGCGTTCTTGCAATCCATCATGCCTGCGCCCGTCTTCTCGCGCAGCTCCTTCACGAGCGCTGTCGTGATCTCGGCCATGATCGTCATCCTTCGTGCTTCGCGTCAGTTACGTGCTTCGCGTCAGTTATATGCTTCGCGACACCTTCGTGCTCCACGTCGATCCCGTGATCGCGGGAGCCCACGAGCCGGAGCGGGGCGCCCTGCCGGCCGCCGCGCCTCCGCAATGATCTTGCTCAGGTCTCGGTGCTGTCCTGTAGCTTCCTGGCCTGGCCGACCCAGTCCTCGCCCTGCATCCGGCCATTCAGACGCAGCTTGCGCTCGATCGCGCCGACCTCGTCCTTGCTGAACTTGGCGACCTGCCAGAAGTGGAACACACCCATGTCGTTCAGCTTCTGCTCGATCTTGGGACCCACGCCCGTGATGCGCTTGAGGTCGTCGACCTTGCCGACCGGCTGATCGAGGCCCTTGAAGACGAAGGCAACCACTTCGGGACCCGCGAGCGCTGCTTCCGCGATGGCGGGATCGACCGCTGCACCGACGTCGACGCCGGAGTCGCCCTGGGCGCGGCCAATGCCGTCGATGGCGGCCCTGGCGATGAGGTCGCAATAGAGCGTGATGGCGCGTCCGGCGTCGTCATTGCCGGGCACGGGGATCGTGATCCCGTCGGGATTGCTGTTGGAATCGACGATGCCGATCACCGGAATCGACAGCTTGTTGGCTTCCGCGATCGCGATCTGCTCCTTGTTGGTATCGATCACGAACAGGATATCGGGCAGACCGCCCATGTCCTTGATGCCGCCCAGCGCCGTTTCCAGCTTGGTGCGCTCGCGCTGCAGCTGGAGCTGCTCCTTCTTCGTCAATCCCTGGGCACCGGTATTGATGGTCTCGTCGAGTTGCTTCAGGCGGCGGATCGACTGGGAAACCGTCTTCCAATTGGTGAGCGTGCCGCCCAGCCAACGATGATTGATGTAATACTGCGCCGAGCGCTTGGCGGCATCCGCGATACCGTCGGAGGCCTGCCGCTTGGTGCCTACGAACAGCACCCGGCCGCCCTTGGCGACCGCGTCGCTGATGGCGATCAGCGCCTGATGCAGCAGCGGCACCGTCTGCGCCAGATCGATGATGTGGATGTTGTTGCGAGCCCCGAAGATGTAGGGCGCCATCTTGGGGTTCCAGCGGTGGGTCTGGTGGCCGAAATGGACGCCCGCTTCGAGCAGCTGGCGCATGTTGAATGCAGGGACTGACATGGCTACGTCGCTCCGTTTCCGGTTGTTCCGCCGCGGACGATTGACACGGGAGACGGATGTCCCCGCGACCGGAGGCCGCACTGCCGTTTTGGCGGCAGGCGGCAAGGCGTCCGCGTGTGAGATGGCGCGCTTGTAGCCGCGGGGGCGGGATTTGACAAGTGTGCTCGTTGCATTCCCGTTCGCGCGGAGCAGGACACCGACATCACAGCTCGGTCACGCTGATGACGCCGGGAACGGCTCTGAGGCGGCTGGCACAGGCGGGCGAGATGTCGCGCTTGCCTGGCAAGGGGATGGTCGCCCCGCGGGCTCGGTCGCGGGCTGAGCCCGGCAGGCGTAGCACGATCTCGATCTGGCCGCTGCCGCGCTCGCCCAGCAGCTCGGCGATCTCCTGCAAGGGAGCCCGCTCGTCGAGGGTGATGCGTAGACCTTTGCGCAGAGCGCCGGCGGCCTCGTCGAGCCCCTGGATCAGCTGGGCGCGCAGTTTCACGACCTCGCCGTCGCGCTCGGCTTCCACATGCACGAGCACCGCCTTGCCGACCTCGAGGAGGGCCCCCGCATCCGCCAGCACATCCGAGAACACGATCGTCTCGAACTGACTGGTCTGGTCGGAGAGGCCGAGGAAGGCATAACGGTTGCCCTTGCTCGAGCGGCGCTCCTTCTTGAAGGTGACGATCCCGGCGATGATCCCCTGGCGCGTCACCGCGCCGACTTTGGCCGCGAAGGCTGCGTAGCGCTCCCCACCCAACCGCTTCAGGATGCTCGCGTACTCATCGAGGGGATGGCCCGAGAGATAGAAGCCGATCGCCTCGAACTCCTCAGCCAGCGCATCCATCGAGGTCCAGGCCCGTGCGGGCTTCAATTGGAGGGCCTCGCTCGCCCCGCCGCCGCCCGCGAAAAGATCGTTTTGTCCCGCGGCCCGGTCGCTCGCGGTGCGGCTGGCGAGCGAGAGGATGTTCTCGGCATTGGCGTGGACGAGCGCGCGGCTCGCCACCAGATCGTCGAACGCGCCGGCTGCCGCCAAGGTCTCGAGCGTGCGCCGGTTGAGGGTGCCCGCATCGAGCCTGCGGGCAAAATCGCCGAGGTCCCGATAGGGCCCGCGCGCCCGCCGCTCCTGCTCGATCGCGCCGACAAGGCCGTGGCCGACGTTCTTGAGGGCAGCGAGCGAATAGCGGATCCCACCCTCCTCGGGCAGAAAATCGACGCCCGAAGCATTGATCGAGGGCTGGCGCAGCACGATCCCGAGGCGCCGCGCCTCCTCGGAGAACACGGCGAGCTTGTCGGTCGAGGCCATGTCGAGGGTCATCGAGGCGGCAATGAACTCGCGCGGGTGATTGGCCTTGAGGTAGGCCGTCTGGTAGGCGATCAGCGCATAGGCGGCGGCATGGCTCTTGTTGAAGCCGTAGCCGGCGAACTTGTCGACCAGCTCGAAGATGGTCTCGGCCTGCGCCTGGCCGACGCCGAGCGTGACCGCGCCCTCGACGAACCTGGACTTCTGCGCGGCCATCTCCTCCTTGATCTTCTTGCCCATGGCGCGCCGCAACAGGTCGGCCTCGCCCAGCGAGTAGCCGGCGAGCACCTGGGCGATCTGCATCACCTGCTCCTGGTAGATGATGACGCCGTAGGTCTCCGACAGGATCGACTTCAATTTCTCATGCAGGCAGTCGACCGGCTCCAGACCCGCCTTGCGGCTGATGTAGGTCGCGATGTTGTCCATCGGACCCGGCCGGTAGAGGGCGACCATGGCGATGATGTCCTCGAACCGATCGGGTTTCAGGCGGCGCAAGCTGTCGCGCATGCCTGTCGATTCCAGCTGGAACACGCCGACCGTGTCACCGCGCGACAGCAGCTCGTAGCTCGCCCGGTCATCGAGCCCGAGCCGGTCGAGATCGAGCTCGGCGCCCGAAGCGCGCACCATCCCCACGGCCTTGGCGATCACGGTCAGCGTCTTCAGGCCGAGGAAGTCGAATTTGACGAGGCCGGCGGCCTCGACCCATTTCATGTTGAACTGGGTGACGAGCAGATCGGACTTGGGATCGCGATAGAGGGGCACCAGCTCGACCAGCGGCCGATCGCCGATCACGACGCCGGCGGCGTGCGTCGAGGCGTGGCGGTAGAGGCCTTCGAGCTTCTGCGCCGTCGCCAACAGCTGGGCCACCACCGGCTCGCTGTCACGCGCCTCCTGGAGTTGGGGCTCGCCCGCGATCGCCTGCTCGAGCGTGACGGGACTGGCCGGATTGTTGGGCACGAGCTTGCAGAGCCGGTCGACCTGGCCATAGGGCATCTGCAGCACGCGGCCGACGTCGCGCAGCACGGCGCGCGCCTGCAGCTTGCCGTAGGTGATGATCTGGGCGACACGGTCGGCACCGTATTTCTGCTGGACGTAGCCAATGACCTCGTCGCGCCGGTCCTGACAGAAATCGATGTCGAAATCGGGCATCGACACGCGCTCGGGATTGAGAAAGCGCTCGAACAGCAGCCCGAACCGCATCGGATCGAGATCGGTGATCGTCAACGCCCAGGCCGCGACCGACCCCGCGCCCGACCCGCGCCCCGGGCCGACCGGGATGCCTTGGGCCTTTGCCCATTTGATGAAATCGGATACGATCAGGAAATAGCCCTGATAGTGCATCCCCACGATGATCTCGACCTCGTAGGAGAGGCGAGCCCAGTAGGCCTGCGCACTGACGCCGGGGGCCAGACCCGCAATCTCCAGCCGGCTTCTCAGCCCGTCCTCGGCCTGACGCCGCAGCTCCGCAGCTTCCGCGCTCGCTTGGGCTTGATGGCTCGCGCCGGGGCGCGTTGCAACGAACTGGGGCAGGATCGGCTTGCGGGTCAGCGGCCGGTAGTGGCAGCGCCGGGCGACCTCGAGCGTGCTCGCGATCGCCTCGGGCAGATCGGCGAACAGCAACACCATCTCGCGTTGCGACTTGAACCAGTGCTCGTGCGATAGCCGGCGCCGGTCGTCCTCCCCGACATAGCGCCCCTCGGCGATGCAGATCAGGGCATCGTGCGCCTCGTAGTCGGACGCATGCTCGAAGTAGGGCTCGTTGGTTGCAACCAGCGGCAGGTCGAGCGCATGGGCGAGGCCCACCAGTTCCGGCTCGACCGCATGCTCGCTGTCGAGCCCATGACGCTGCAGCTCGACATACAGCCGGTCGCCGTAGAGAGCCGCCAGCCGCTCCAGGCGGGCACGCGCCAGCTCGCCCTGGCCATTGGCGAGTGCCCGATCGATCGGACCTGCCGGCCCGCCGGTCAGCGCAATCAGGCCTGTCCCGGCTGCCGCCAGCGCCTCGAAGGTGACGCTGGGCACGCGCGGGTCGGCGCTGTCGAGAAATGCCGTGCTCGTCAGCGACATCAGCGCCCGATAGCCGGCCTCGTTGATGGCGATGAGGGCGATCGAGCCATCGGGCCCGCGCCGCGTCTCGCCGCCCCTGGGCTCCTCCCCATCACCCTGGCGGTCGGCGAAATCGACCTCGAGGGTGAGCCCGGTCAACGGCTGGATGCCCAGGCCCGAGAGCTTCTCGGAAAACTCGAGCGCACCGAACAGATTGCCCGTGTCCGTCAGCGCCAGCGCCACCATGCCGTCGGACTTGGCGAGCTTTGCCAGCCGCTCGATCGGCAGCGCACCCTCGAGCAACGAGTAGGCCGAATGCACCCTGAGATGCACGAACCGAGGCTGCACACCCTGACCTGCCATCGCCTGCCCCCTGACACCCTTCGCTCTCGCCAGCGCAACCGCACGAGACCGTGATTCGCCGGCTCGATACAACGTCAGCCGCTCGAAACCGGCGTTGTGTTCATGTTATGTTCTCATATTCGAGTTGTCAATGCACTTTCGCAATTGTTTCCACTGCTGGGGATTGACGGCTGGCAGCCGACGACAGGCAGCAGGCCGCAGGGAGCAGGCAGCAGGCAGCGTCGCCTCGCATCATCCAGCGTCAATGCTCGCGCAGAACGCCCTGCTCGAGGTGCAGCACCCGATCCATGCGGCGGGAAAGCTCGAGATTATGGGTCGCGATCAGCGCCGCGAGCCCGGTCTCGCGAATGACCCCCAGCAACTCGTCGAAAACGCGCTCGGCGGTCGCGGGATCGAGATTGCCGGTCGGCTCGTCGGCAAGCAGCACGCGCGGCCGGTTGGCGAGCGCACGCGCGATCGCCACGCGCTGTTGCTCGCCCCCCGAGAGCTCGGTCGGGCGATGCGTGAGCCGCTCGCCCAGACCAAATGCCGAGAGCAAACGCCCCGAGCGCTCGGCCGCATCGCGACGAGAGACGCCGGCGATCATTTGGGGCAGCACCACATTCTCCTCGGCCGTGAACTCAGGCAGGAGATGGTGGAACTGGTAGACGAAACCGATCTCGGTGCGGCGCACCTGCGTACGCTCCCGATCGGACAGCTGCACGCAATCCCGCCCGCCGATCACGACCGAGCCGGCGTCCGGCCGCTCGAGCAATCCGGCGATGTGCAGCAGCGAGGACTTGCCGGCGCCCGACGGCCCGACCAGCGCCACGGCTTCGCCGGCGAGCAGGTAGCAACCCGCGCCACGCAGCACGTGCAGCGTGCGCCCGCCCTGCTCGAAGCGCCGCTCGAGCCCGTCGAGCCTCATCGCGATCTCAGTCGAGGGCTGCTGCACGGGATCTCACTCGTAGCGCAGCGCCTTGACCGGATCGAGCCGGGA
>JANNSW010000407.1:0-4256 GCA_031403055.1 Hyphomicrobiaceae bacterium
AAGCCGGCGAAGGCCGGGAACTGGATCGATTGCAGCATCGGTCCTCCGTTGGAGCCTCGACTTGGGAGCGGCCTGTCGCGCCATAGGCTCACAACGGAATGTTATCGTGCTTCTTCCACGGGTTCTCGACGGTTTTGCCGCGCAGCATGTTGAGCGCGCGAGCAATGCGCTGGCGGGTGTGGCGTGGCAGGATCACCTCGTCGATGTAGCCGCGCTCGGCGGCGACGAACGGGTTGGCGAAGCGGTCCTGGTAATCCTTGATGCGGGAGGCGATTTTCTCCGGATCGCCAAGCTCTGAGCGGTAGAGGATCTCGGCCGCGCCCTTGGCCCCCATCACCGCGATCTCGGCGGTCGGCCAGGCATAGTTGACGTCGCCGCGAATGTGCTTCGAGCTCATCACGTCATAGGCCCCGCCATAGGCTTTGCGCGTGATGACGGTCACTTTCGGCACGGTCGCTTCGGCGAACGCGAACAGCAGCTTGGCGCCGTGCTTGATCAGGCCGCCATACTCCTGGGCGGTGCCCGGCAGGAAGCCCGGCACGTCGACGAAGGTGAGCAAGGGAATGCCGAAGCAATCGCAGAACCGCACGAAGCGGGCGGCCTTGCGGGAAGCATCTGAATCGAGCACGCCCGCCAGCACCATCGGCTGGTTGGCGACGATGCCGACGGTCGACCCTTCCATGCGGGCAAAGCCCGTGACGATGTTCTTGGCATAGGCTTCCTGGATCTCGAAGAAATCCCCTTCGTCGGCGACCTTGAGGATCAGCTCCTTGATGTCGTAGGGCTTGTTGGGGTTGTCGGGAATGAGCGTATCGAGGGAGGCCTCGGTGCGATCATGGGCGTCGCGGGTGGGCAGCAGCGGCACGCCCGAGCGGTTGTTGGCGGGGAGGAAATCCATCAGGCGGCGCATCTGCAGCAGCGCCTCCACGTCGTTCTCGTAGGCGCGGTCGGCGATCGATGATTTGGTGGTGTGGATGGAAGCCCCGCCCAGCTCCTCGGCCGTCACCGTCTCGTTCGTCACCGTCTTCACCACGTCGGGGCCGGTCACGAACATGTAGCTCGTGTCCTTCACCATGAAGATGAAGTCGGTCATGGCGGGCGAGTAGACATCGCCGCCCGCGCACGGCCCCATGATGACGGAGATCTGGGGAATGACGCCGGAGGCCAGCACGTTCCTCAAGAACACCTCGCCATAGCCGCCCAGCGCCGCCACGCCCTCCTGGATGCGGGCGCCGCCGGCGTCGAACAGACCGATGATCGGCGCGCGGTTCTGCAGCGCCATGTCCTGGATCTTGATGATCTTCCTGGCGTGGGTCTCCGACAGCGAGCCGCCGAACACGGTGAAATCCTTGGCGAACAGATAGACGACGCGGCCGTTGATGGTGCCCCAGCCGGTGACGACGCCGTCGCCGGGGATCCGTGTCTTTTCCATGCCGAAATCGGTCGAGCGGTGCTCGACATACATGTCGAACTCCTCGAACGAGCCCTCGTCCATCAGCAGCTCGATGCGCTCGCGAGCCGTCAGCTTGCCTTTGCCGTGCTGGGCGTCGATGCGGACCTGCCCGCCGCCGAGGCGCGCATTGGCCCGCCTGCGCTCCAACTCGTCGATGATCTGCTTCATGGGGTCCCCGCCGGTCTCTGCGCGCTTCCTTAGCACGCGTCCCGACAGGGGCAAGCCGGTCGTCAGGAGTGAGGGCCACCCTACCTGAACATGTCCGCATAGGGCTCGCGGGCGCGCACGGCGAGCTCGCGGCGGAGCCAGGCGAGGGCGGGAGGCAGGATCAGGCACCAGAGCCCGACGGCGGCGCCGGCGAGCCAGAACGGCACGGCACCCACACGCTGACGGTGGGGGATTTCGTGCTGTAGCTCGCCTTCAGCCGCGGGTATTCAACATAGACAACGGAATGACGGCGTGCACAACTGCTCTGACCGCGGTCTGACGGAAATTGGTCGATGCCTCGCCCTCGCGGGATCGCCGAGGCAATCAAATCCGCTTGTGAAGTATCGTACGTGCTCGCGAGCGAGCGGCAACGAAGTCGAGGAGTGCAGGTCATGCCCAACATCGTCACCAACGACAACAGCGTCTAGGCCGGCGTCCGCGGCACCGGCTCGAATGCGGAGCGGCGGGTTGCGGGCATTCAGTCCACCCCACATCCGAATAGTCCAGGGAGAACCGTCATGGCGATATTCAAGATCACCCCCGCAACGAGCATCCTCACGACTGCATTTAACGACCACGCCTTCGATTCGGATACGGCCGGCGCCGACACGCTCATTGTCGATCCGGGCGCCTTCCTGATCACATCGGGCGGGGCAGCCGCCGGCGCGCTGCTCGCCAATACGGGCGCCTGGACCGTCACCGTCAATGGGTCCATCGTCACCGATCAGGACATCGGCATATTCCTTGTGGGGGGCAATGCCGCGACCTCCACCATCACCATCGGTGCGGACGGCCAGGTTGGCGGCCCCAAAGGCATCGTCGCCGCCAGCCCAGCGACCATCAAGAACGCCGGCGTGATCACGGGGACGAACCAGTTCGGCATCGGATTACTCAACGCCGGCACGCACACGATCATGAACACGGGCACCATCGGTGGTGCAATTTACTCAATCATTGATTTCGATGGCCTCGGCACCGACAAGGTGACCAACTCCGGCACGCTCAACGGCATCGTCGAACTCAGCGGCGGCGACGACACGTTGACGAACTCCGGGACTATCAACGCGCATGTGGACCTCGGTGCCGGCATCAACAAGCTGACCAACTCGGGCACGATCAACAGCGCCGTCTTTGGCGGCATTGGCGCCGACACCGTCACCAACTCGAAGACGATCACCGGCTTCGTGAACCTCGGCAACGGCGTCAACAAGCTGACCAACTCGGGCACCATCGGGGATGACATCGTTGGCGGCGTTGACGCCGACACGATCACCAACTCGAAGTCGATCACCGCCAGTGTGTTTCTCGGCGACGGCGTCAACAAGCTGACTAATTCGGGCACGATCGGGGATGGCGTCTCTGGCGGCAATGACGCCGACACCGTCATCAACACGAAGACGATTATCGGCGATGTGCTCCTCACCGGCGGCGACGACGTATTCACCAACACTGGCAGCGTCTCCGGCTCCATCGTGCTCGGCGACGGCGCCGACAAGTACACGGGCGGCAACTTTGTCGATACGGTCTTGGACGGCAATGGGGCCGACACGATCAAGCTCGGCGGCGGCGCCGACTTCTACATCGCCACCGGAAATACGGGGACCGACGGCACCGACGTCGTCGACGGCGGGACAGGCATCGATACCTACGACGCAAGCGGGACATTCGGCGCCGTCCAGATCAACCTCGACAGCATCGCCCACGATCATTCGCCGTTCAATCCTGGCTTCGGACTTGTCGCCGCCAAGACGGCCACGGGCACCGATGTGGCCGGAGCCTTGACCGACACGATCACCGGCTTCGAGAACGTCATTGGCGGATCGGGCGGGGACTTCATCTATGGCACTGCCGCGGCCAACAGGCTCGACGGCGGTGCTGGTGGGTCGGATTTCCTGTTCGGCTACGCTGGAAACGACACGCTGATCGGCGGGGTGGGTGAGGACTACTTAACAGGTGGAGCCGGCAAGGATGTTCTGACGGGTGGGGCCGACGGCGACTCCTTCCATTACGGGGCCATCACCGACAGCGGCATCACCGCGGCCACGCGCGATCTGATCACGGATTTCGCGGACGATGATTTGGGAGGCGACGTGATCCACCTCTCGGTCATCGATGCCAACACGACGGTGCTCGGCAACCAGGACTTCACCTTCATCGGCACCAACGTGGTGTTCGGCGGCGCCGCCGGACAGCTTCGCGCCATCTGGTCCGCCACCGGCCAGATCATCGAGGGCGACGTCAACGGCGACAAGAAGGCCGACTTCTCCATCGAGCTCGTCGACCCAACGCATGCGATCACGTTGAGCAGCGTGAACAACGACGACTTTGTCCTGTAGCCAATGCGCGCCGAGCCCTACCTGAACATATCCGCATAAGGCTCCCTTGCCCGCAGCGCCAGCTCGCGGCGGAGCCAGGCGAGTGCGGGAAGGAGCGAGAGACACCAGAGGCCGACGACGATTGCCGCCAGCCACAACGGCACCTGGCCCTTGGCCGAGGCCCAGGCAATGACCGAGACGAAGGCGGCGAGCATGATGCCAACCAGGAAGGCCTGGCGGTAGAGGCGGCGCTGGCCGGCGTTGACGGCGGAACGGTAGCT
>JANNSW010000408.1:0-9463 GCA_031403055.1 Hyphomicrobiaceae bacterium
ATTGGCCGGCCACGGCAGCTTCAAACACCAACGCGAAAGGCACGAAGGCCCCCTCGAGGGGGCCTTCGTGCTTCACCCCCCGCTACCGCCAGTGGCTCCCTTTTGCTCCGGCGCACCGGCTCCCATTCACTCCGGCCTTGATACCTGCTACATTTCCTGTTGCAAGTATTTCTCCTGCAACGCCTAACACCAGGAAGTCACAATGATTGGTCGCGCTACCAAGTACAGGCTCAAGCTAGAAATATTAGCGGAGATCCTGCCTCTTATCGAAAGCTCACAGGCGAAGATGGCCAATATTCCCGATGTTGTCGTGAGCTTTTCAATGTGAAACGATGATGGCACGGCAATGTCTTTCTCGATCTGGGAGAGTGCTGCTGTTGCCGAAGCCGCCCTTCCAGCGCTCAATGCCGTCTGGAATGGCGTTGATTCCTATCTGACATCATCACCAGAGGTACAGGTATTCACTAACGCAGTGAAACTCGCAGTTTTACGCAGTAGACGTTGACCTCGACGAGGCAACGCCAGTCAGCACTTCCATTGCGACACCGTCTGCAATTAGCGTAAGACGTCGAGTGATCGACGAACGGTCTCCGATCAGTTTGGAGATCGAGAACGGTTTGCGTACGCAGCCCGACCCGACGCTTGCCCCAGCCAGCGTCCAGTGACTGAGGTGCAGCGGCCATGCGTCTTCACTGGTCCCTGCTCTGATCACGAGATGGGACCGATGACAGCTCTCTCTGCACTTCAAAAGTCAACCTATTCATCTGGAACATTTTTGCAATGACATATCAAGCCGCCGACTTGCACAAATGTGCCTCCATTGTGGTGGGCTTCGACAAGCAAGACGACAGGCACTGGCGGGGTTGAACGTCAGACCGCGAACCCCAGCTTGCGGAAGCCGTCGAGGAACCGCTCGCGCATGACCTGCTGTCCGCAGAGCTTGCTGAACCAGCGCACGAAACCCGGAACGTCGTACCAGACGGGCTTGCGGGCGTCGAAGTCGGCCAGATATCGCTTTGCTTCGTCGTGTCGGCCGGCCTGGGCAAGACAGACGGCCAGCAACAGGCTCAGGAAGGCCAGCGGCTTCTCGATGCTCAGAAGGTCTGCTTCGGCAGCGTCGCAATCTCCGAGGAAGCAGTGCGCAAAGAACGGCACTGCGCGCATGGCCGGCGCCAGTCGCGGCTCCAGACGCAAGGCGTGCTTGATCCGTGATAAGCCTTCCTGGTGGTCTCCCTGGCAGAGGATGCAGATACTGAAGTTGATGACCGTGCTGGTGAAGTGGGGGTCGATCTGCAAGGCTCGCTCGAGGTGGAGCCGGCTGCGAGCGAGATCGCCCATATTCAGATAGGCAGAGCCCACCGTGTGGTGGACGTAGGCATCGCCGTCGCTCGCGGCGAGTGCCCGTATGGCCAGCTCATGCGACAGCTCCGCCAGCCGATCGACCGGCATGCCGGACATCTGCATCCCAATGTCTTCACTATACATGAACGACAGGAAGCCGAGCGTAGGAGCGAAGCCCGGATCGAGGTCCACGGCCTGCTTTGCCAGGTCGAACGTCTCCATGACCATTCCACGCCGCCAGGCCGCACGGCTGCGCAGCAACAGGTCGTAGGCCGTCAGATTCGTCGTCGGCGAGCTGGCACGGGCTGCAGCAACATCGATCAGGTCATAGGTCAGCTGGGCGGTGATGGCTGTGACGATCTCATCCTGGACCGCTAAGACATCCGCCAAGTCGCGGTCGAACCGCTCCGCCCACAGGTGGGCGCCTGTTGCGCAATCGATGAGCTGGCCCGTCACCCGCAGCCGGCTGCCGCCCTTGCGGACGCTGCCCTCGAGGATGTAGTCGGCGCCGAGCTCGCGCCCGGCCGCCTTCACGTCGACCGCGCGGCCCTTGTACTGGAAAGTCGAGTTGCGGGCGAGCACGGACAGGTGCCGCGACTTGGCGAGCGCCGTGATCAGGTCTTCGGTGATGCCGTCCGAGAAGTAGTCCTCCTCGTCCCTGGCCGACATGTTGGTGAAAGGCAGCACGGCAATCGTGGGGCGGGCCGCTCGGGTGCCACGGGCGGCGACGGGCGATCCCCCGCCAGCACGCTCGGGCCGGGTCTCGCTGACCCGCCACACCCTGATCGGCCGGTCGATGTTCTTGAGAGCCTGCTCGCCGAGATCGGTGGCGGTGAAGGGGAGCTTGCCCCTCACCTCCTCATGCACCTTCCCCGACATGCACACGCCCCCCGGCTCGGCGAGCCCCTCCAGCCGCGCGGCGATGTTCACCCCGTCTGCTTACCCATGGTTTTGACATTCCTGTTGTTCCGCGCGGAACAGGCGGATGCAATTTCTTGGGATGCCCGAATGTCAGTTTTTGAGCGACCATCGGCTTCCCGCCTTGAGCCAGCCGGAGAGCCGGATACCGGCGATCGGCACGCCGGGGTCACAGAGGGGGGATGGGGGTCAATTCAATGTTTGCGACGATCAAGCCCGCCCGATGAATTGTCGTTTCGGAGCCTTCTCTCCAACGACCGGCTCTGATGCTCCAAATCACGCCCGAGCTCAACACGTTGCGTTACGCTTCTGCCTGGTGAAGGCGCTGCCTGTTATCGAGAAGCACGAGAGAGACGTCCTATCTATCTATTCCAATCGGGGCAGCTCGGCTCGATGCAGTATATCAGAATACAAATCTGGATTCTTGCAGGCTACGAGCAAGCGGGTGCACTTTTTTAACGTTAATTGCACCGCTGTGACATTTCCATAGCGACGCTGAAGGTCAACGGATATTTGCGGCACTACTTAGGGGCAACACGAGTGCAACCATTCACAATGGTAAGAGGGAGACCAGTTCACGCATGCAGCACGTTTGGTTGCGGGTGCCCCATCATGTTTAACATGGCGAGTGCGATCGCGAATTGATAATCTTGTTCAGTTTCGCTTGGGCTGCCGATTGTGCGAACCTCTCCTGCGGACGTTAAATGAATTACCAAATTTTTGTCAATGTCATGATTAGTGATACTGCCGATAGACGTATTCCTCCTCATCCTGCTTGTTACTGCTCCAATACCCTCAGATTCGACAAACAAAAACGTCGATTGATTAAAATAACCTTAGGCGCGCAGTGTAATTGACCTTTTCTGGTCAGTTTCCGCACTAATCCTGGGATTTCGCTTGCAGTGATTACGACAAAAGACGCCAACTGCACCCATTTTTCGACCGTTAATTTCCACTTATCATCAGGAATATAGTCTCGTGCGGCTCCAATGTGTGGAACCCGCTCCTTGGGTTGACCTACAGCAATGAATGGGCCAACGGAATCCATATCGGGTGCGATTACCTCTTCGAGGCGGCGTTTACCGAGAACCCCCACCTTCACACGCGTCGAGTCGGACGCGAACACACGAAGCAAAATCACCAGAGGACGTTTATCATTTATTACAGCCTCCCCCACTGATATAGCCAGTCGACGATTCAAAGCGCTGCTAGAGGATCGATACATCGGCCGCCAAAGAAACTGATAGATAAGCCAGATTGCAAATATTTTGGCCGCAATTATCCCTGCAAAAGTCATTATATTTCTTCTGTGATACCCATAGGGCAAGACAAATACTAAGGCCCAGATGCGGAAAGCCATATCAGCAATCAGGATAATAATGAGGGCCGACACAAAAAACTTCCAAAGAACAGTTGATTTCTGTCGGTGAACGAAATGAGTTGGGATCGAGAGGTCTGTTGATTGGTCCTTTCTTTGTGTGAAGTTTGCCAAAATAGTAGAAATGGTACGTTGCGTGGCTGACAATTGGTCCTTGCGTCGGTCGAAGGGGGCGCCCAGATTTATATTTCCGGCCATATGCCAAATGTCTACGTCCATAATTGCGTGAACTCTTGTGCGATCCAGAAGCCGGCTGAAGAGCGTGTAAATAAGCCCAAGTCCGAGCGCGAATGCTCCGAGTAGCAGAATACCGTTAGTGAGCCGGACTGGATTGTGGTCGGAAAAAAACCGCTGAAGGTAGTCGTCCCCCTGATCAATGGAATGATCAGCCAGCTGCCCAGCAGCAGCGGGAATAGCAAGGCGAAGATCATGCCCTTGAGCCAATTTAGGCGACCGGGCATCCAATCCGCGAAAAGCCCGAACAATCCGCCCCACAATCCGCCCCAGATGACGAGACCGATCAATAGAGGAACGGTGGCTACGGGAGCGCGAAATGCGATTGAGAGATCACGCCAAAACGGCGCCGGGACCAGTCGCCATGGCCCGCCGCCTACCACTCCGCTCGTCGCCAACAGGTAGTACATGCCTTGATGGAACACGAGCACAGCGAGCATGCCTGCAACGCTGCCCAGCATGATATTGCGTGCTACCATTGGCATTTGTGCCCTCCCGCGAGCGTTGACGCTCGACGAGATAGACACACTCTTCCACAACTAAGCAGAGATTCGCCAGTTGACCAACGAATCGACGTTTCGCTCGCGGTTCAAGGCGTCCACCGCTGCGTGGATTTCGTGGTCGAGGGCTTCGGCGTCGGTGAATATCTGATGGGCCAGATGATGCGCCTTGAGATCGTGCCAGACAATCTCGATGTCGTTGAGCTCGGGCGCGTACTTGGGCAGCCACTCGACGGTGAGCCAGTGGCGGCGCGCCTCGAGCGCGGCCAGCGACATCTTGCTCGCGTGGATCGGCCCGTTGTCCTCGACCAGCACGACGGACTTCATCGTGCGCCCGGGAATGGGGCCGTAGAGGCGGTCGAGCTGCTCCAGATGGGCGATGAAATCGCACGAGCGCTTGGTCCGGCTGGTGTGCACGATGAGCCGGCGCTCGGCATGATCGAGCGAGCCGATCATCGCCACCTTCTTGGCCTGTCCCGGCGCCGGCACGCGCAGGTCGGCGCCACGCTCGGCCCACGTGTGTGCGCCGGATAGGGATGGGTCAGCGCCTCGCTCTCGTCGCCGTAGAGCAGCACGATATCGCCGGCCTCGGCCTGGGCTTTGCGCAGCTGGAGCCTCAGGCCCACGCGCTCGATCTCGGATGCGATCTGCCGACCCTTCAACGTGTGCCGGGGCCGCCGCCACCTGAAGTTTTTTTTCGCAGCGCCTTGGAGAGTTGCGACGGCCCGATGTCGACGCGCTCGACCCTTTTGATCTCGGCGATGAGGCGCGGAATCGTCCAATTCGGCCGATCGGCGACGGGCGCTTCGAGCAGTGGCACACAGACCCTGAGCGCCGCCTCGGTCTTCACCGGCGGAGGCCCTGCATATACGCTCGCCCTGATGGCCTCGACACCGCCGCGCGCGAAATCGCCCCGCCAGAAGCGAACCGTGTCCTCGCGCACGCAGAACACCTCGGCGATCCGCGCGCTGGTCCAGCCCTTGAGTGTCAGAAGGATGGCCCGGGCCCGATCGGCCTCGCCGCGATCGCGCGATGCCGCCAGGCCTTTCAGCGCCTTCGTCTGCTCATCGCTCGCCGTTACAGGAGACTTGCCCGCCATGTCCCACCCCCGCGAATCAGTGCGAAGACGGAATCACAGACAAGATCCGTTGGTCAAGCTCATGGAGTCTGCTTAGGATCGGCGCCGCCTGCGCATTCCGATGAAGACGACCGGCTGATCCGGCGCATGGCGACCACGTGATCCGGTCATGGCGACCAGGGTGTGCGGAGAGTGCCGTCGAGTGGTTCGGCTATCTCAGTGTTTGCAGTTTCGGTCAAGTGCGAGATTGCTGTCGGAGCCCGTGCGCGGTGCGGAGTGACCGCCACGAGTCTGACGCAGCGCGTCGGTTGCAGCCAGGACCGTAGCCGCCTCCCTCGATGACAGCACCGGGTCAGGATCGTCAGTGAAGATGGCAAGCCGGGCGCTGAGGATCCACCCCTCCATAGCTGCCGAAAATGAAGCTCCATGTGTGTCGGCGCCGGCCGGGTCCGTGTACGACGTCCGGAAAGTGCCAGCGCTCCAAGAAACGAAGGCAAGCTGGTCATTGAGTGGGGGCCAAGCATGCGGAGTTGGGTGCATCGAGCTGACAAGCGCCCGAAGCCGATGCCCCTGGCTAACGTTGGAGCGCAGGATGGCAGCCAGTACGTTGGCTCAGCCGTTGGACAGGGCGGCTTCATCGGGCGGTGGCAGGGCTATTGCGCCAATGGCCACGGCGGCAATGTGCTCCTCCGGCAGCGGCCCAGCGCTGACTACATCGCAACGATCCTCAAGGTAGCCGGCAGTGACGCCACCGAGTCCGATATCCTCAACCGCGAAAGCCTATGGAAGCGCACTGGCTCAATGCCAACTGATAAGTACCTTACCATGACCTTACCAGGGGGATTGTGCGGACTACGCTTAGGTGATTAGCTCATTGATTTGATTGGTCGGGGCAGCGGGATTCGAACTCGCGACCCCCTGCTCCCAAAGCAGGTGAGCATACTCCTGGTAGCGCTGCCTAGCGCATGCTGGAGCAAGGTCAATCCTCTGATATTATTCCATTTTCTCTGTTGATTGTCGCGCCACACTGCGCGACACAGCGCCACAAAGCGCGTAAAAGGATCGCACCCATGGCGATCCGAACGCGAGATCAGCTGCCATGCCGCATGCGTCCAAGAATGTGCTTGCCACAGACCGAGAGGTCAGAGCCGCAACGACGAACAACGATCGAACCGATTTCCGCGTTCAAGGTGCGCCTGGCCTCCAACTCCGCCTGACGGCTAACGGCACAAAATCTTGGGCACTCTCATACAAGAGCCCCGCGACGGGGCGCTGGGTGCGGATTCCGACGAAGTCGGCCGGAGATTCCGATCGAATCCGGCCACCTGTTCCAATCGAAGTCGGCCACCTGTTCCGGTGATGCCGGCCACCCCCTTGGAGCGGTGCTCGCGTGTCGGCGCGGTTGACACGATCTGATGCTCTTGGTCTTCATCAGGTCGGGATGTCAAGCCCCGGTTTTTTGGCGTCCCGTTTGCGGATGCTTTCGCCGGTGAGGACCAACCGGTGCGCGTTGTGCACGAGGCGGTCGAGGATGGCGTCGGCGATGGTCGGGTTGGGGATCAGATCGTGCCAGTGCTCGATCTCCAGCTGGCTCGTCACGATCGTCGAGGCGCGGCCGTGGCGATCGTCCATGATCTCCAGAAGATCGCGCGCCTGATCATGTGTCACCGGCGACAGGCCCCAGTCGTCGAGGATGAGCAGATCGACACGGCCCAGAGTTTTCAGCAGACGCGCATGCCGGCCATCGCCACGGGCCATCGCCAGAGCATCGAACAGCCGGGGCACGCGATGATAGAGCACGGAGCGGTCGTCGCGGCAGGCCCTGTGGCCGAGCGCGCAGGCGAGCCAGCTCTTGCCCAGGCCGGTCTTGCCGATGATGGCCAAGTTCTGGTGGCGCGCGATCCAGTCGCCGGCGACCAGCTTGGCGAACAGGGCCTTGTCGAGGCCGCGCGCCACTTTCATGTCGGCGTCTTCCACGGTTGCCGCCTGGCGCAGACCAGCGAACTTGAGCCGGCTGCCAAGCCGCTTGTTCTCGCGCTCGAGGGCCTCCCGGTCGACGAGCAATCCAAGCCGCTCCTCGAACGACAGGCCCTCGATATCCGGGTTCCGGCGTTGCTCTTCGAGCGCCTTGGCCATTCCGGTGAGCCCGAGCGCCATCAGGCGATCATGGGTGGGATGCGTCAGCATGTGGTTTCTCTTTCTTGTTGCCCGCTCCACATCGGTCGCGAAGCTGCGGGCACGGGCCTCCCGCAGGTCACGATCGACAGGCGGCTCAGTGGTAGTAGCCACGGCCACGGATGTTGCTGTGCTGGATCGGGGCGGCGTCGGCCGCCGCTGGCTGCGCGGCTTGGGCGCTGTGGTCTGCGCGCAGATAAGCCTTGTCGAGCCCGTTCTGCAGGATCGACTTGATCGAACCGTAGGTCACGGCCCCGATGTCGTTGCCGCGCTCGGCGGCCGCTTCCAGGCGCGGTATACCGTAGCTCTTGGCGAGCTGCAGAATGCCCTTGGCCGCACGGAAGCCCTGCTCGGGATGGGGCTTGGCCTTCAGGATCGCCTCGATCAGCGCGATCATCGCCGGCCCGATGACCGCCGCCTCAGTCATGATCCGCTGCGGCGTCCAGTCGGCGTAACGCCGGTGCGCACTCGGCATGTGCTCGGGTGTCGTCGTGTGCCGGCGCTTGACCGCCGAACGCACGTGGCTAGCGACCCGCGCACCCCGGTGGAAGATCTCGACCGTCATATCGGTGAGGCGCGCCTCGACGCGCTCACGCACGAGCCGGTAAGGCGCCGAGTAGTAATGCTGGTCGATCTCGACGTGATAATCGAGGCCCAACCGGCACAGCTTCCACACGGCGTAAGTGTAGGGCTCGACCGGCAAGGCTTTAAGGGCCGGACGGTCGATCGAAGCCAGCAGCTCGTTGCGGCTCGATCCGATCTTGCGCATCACCCGGGCATTGAGGTCGGCAACGACGGCACGGATCGCGGCGTTCAGCTCGACGAGCCCGAAGAACAGCTGGTTGCGCAAGCGGGCCAGCACGTATCGCTGGACGATCAGCACCGCAACTTCGACCTTGGCCTTGTCGCGGGGCTTGTAGGGACGCGCCGGCAGGATCGCCGTGTCATAGTGGGTGGCGAGATCCTGGTAGGTGCGGTTGATGCCGGGCTCGTAGCGGCACACGGCGGTGACGCCGGCCTTGAGATTGTCGCACACGATCGCGTGCGCGACGCCGCCGATCGCCGCGAACGCGTTGACGTGCGCGCCGATCCAATCCGGCAGAGCCTCGCTCCAGCGCGCTTCCGCATACGTATAGTTCGAGGCGCCGAGCACGGCGACGAAGATGTGGGCTTGGCTGATCTCCCCGGTCGTCGGGTCGATCACGCCAACCGTGTCGCCAGCGAAGTCGACGAACAGCTTTTCGCCCGCCCCGTGCGTCTGGCGCATGGTCGCCGAGACCGTCTGCCTCCAGGCGCCGTAGAGGCCGCAGAACTGGCTGTAGCCGTAGCCCTCTGGCTCCAGCGCTCGATATTCCTCCCACAGCAGCTGCAGGGTCATGCTGCGGCGCTGCAGCTCCTGGTGCACACGGCTCCAGTCCGGGACGATGCGGCCCGGCGACATGTTGGCATGCGCCGGGAACAGTCGCCGCTCCAGCTCGGCGTCGTCGATCCCCTCGGGGATGGGCCAGCCGATGCCGGCGACCCGGGCGCGGCCCAGGCAGTCGGCCACCGTCGAACGGGCCATGCCGACCGCAATCGCGATCTGCCGGTCGCTCACTCCCTGGCCAAGCTTCAGTCTCAGGACGTCTCGGATTTTGCGCATCGGCGCTCTCTCGGCTGCCATCGGATTCCCTCGCATTGGTTGCAAGGGTCCGCTCCAGCGATTCGGGCGCCGACAGCGAGTGCCGCTCAGCTCACCTCAGGGGTGGCCGGCTTCGATCGGAAGGGGTGGCCGACATCCGTCGGAACAGCTGGCCGGATTGCGTCGGAACAAGTGGCCGACATGGACCGGAATTCGCA
>JANNSW010000409.1:0-3324 GCA_031403055.1 Hyphomicrobiaceae bacterium
TGGCGCGTCCCCTCTCCCCGCAACGCCCTTCGCGGAACGTGGAGAGGGTTCTGGTGAGCGGCAACCACGAGCCCCTCGCCATCGACGACATGCAAACTGGTTGCGCGCGGCCGGTTTCGGAGGGTAAGCTGCCGCAAACGAAGGCGCGGGGGGCGTCGATTGAATCGACGCGAGTGACCCACTGCGCCATATGACGAGCACGGGTGTATTCTTTTGAAGCTTGTCCGCTTGGCCTTCATTCGCGGCAGGGAGGGGTCCGGGAGAACGCCTATGTTCTTTAGATACGCCGCGTGATATCAGAATCCCGGTGCGACGTGATTGCATCGGTTGTGAACTATGGAGTTCGTCATGTACGGCGTACTGCGTTCATACTCGGGCGATGGAGCCAAGAAGCTCGCCGCCCTTCTCGAAGAGCGAAAGACCGAAGTCGAAGCCCTCTTGCGCGGCGTTCCAGGCCTCATGTCGTGGGGTCTCATGCGCACCCCTGACGGCTGCACGACCTTCACTTTGTGCAAGGACAAGGCAGGAGCCGATCAAAGCGTCACCGTTGCGCGCGAGTGGATTGGGAAGAACGCCTCCGGAATCAACGCCCCAGCGCCCGTCATCACTGAAGGGCCGGTTAGCATGCGGATTACCACGTGATTGTCAGCGACGAGCTTCGGCGAACCATTGTCGAACTCGCTGGCGCCGTCGCCAAGCACACCTCACGCCGATCGCGCAGCGCGGGCCAAATCCATAGTTTCACGTTCCAGATGGCCGAGGTTGCGATGCCAGGAAGCCTATTCAAAGAAGTCCTGCGGCTGATTGCTCAGCTCCGCGTAGCGCCAGCGTGAGGCGGAGGCCAAGCCTGTTTCCGCAAACAGACAACGGAAAAGGTGCGCCTTACGAGCCAGAATGAGCGCCGTCAAAGGGAGGGGGCGGCCATCTTGTCGGCGGCTCCCACCCAATCGAGGCGAACCTCGTCCCGCAAGACGCCAAGAGTTGTCAGGGGTAGACGAAATAGCTATCGTGCTGCTGGAAATCGGCGTTCATATGGGGAATGTCAGCCAAGGGGGAATTTTGTCTTGCTGATTGAAAAGTCGAGCCTATTTGGGCGGAAGACGCTGAGGTTTCGTACTTTGAAGCACGGCCGCTCACGCTATCAGCGTCAGGGCTGCGTCAGTGCTAGATAATGACGCCCTTTTACGCAAAACTCGATCTCACAGGCCGGTCATCCGGTTGATGTCGGCCAAGAACTCTTCGACTAACCAGAAGTGACCCTATGCGCGTGTTGATTTCCTCGACCAAGTTCTCGGGTCACCTCAATCCATTGCTGCCATATGCGGATTCGCTGATCGCGATGGGTCACGACGTTGCCATTGCCGCGCCAGAGGCAGCCTCGCGACGCCTTGTGCAAGCGGGCATCGTGCATCTTCCGGTTGGCGATCCTGCCGAAGAAGACGCCGAGGCCTCACGCCTACGCATCGATGCCGCTTCGGGCGCGCAGGCCGTGCAGGCTGCCGTAGCCGAGGCCTTTGCTGGCCTCAGGTCCCGGGCGTCGTTGCCCGACCTTAGGCGCATCATCGCGGACTGGCGCCCGGACTTGGTGCTTCGCGAGTCGCTCGAACTTGGCGCCCTTGTGGCGGCGGCTGCAGCGGCAATCCCCTGTTGCCGCGTTGGCGTGCATTGCGGTCAGGGCGAGATGGATTTCTTTCCCCATCTCGTGGCCCCCGTCGATCGGCTCCGAGTGGGCGCTGGCCTGCCCGGCGACGACGGCGCCAGTCTTCGCTCAGAAGCGGTCTTCTCTGCCTTCCCCGACTTCATGGACGAAGGAGTGGACTGGCTGGGAACGCAGGAGCCATTCCGGGTCCGGCCGGTGTTGGCTCCGACGCCTCATTCCGGGGCCGAACGGCCCATCTGGGCGCCGGCGGAGGGCGAGACTTTCGTTTATGTCACACTTGGGACGGTCAGCGGACGGTCAGAAAAGTCCCGCGCGGCTTATCGCGCGGTCCTGGAGGCGCTGTCGGCGCTGCCGGTGCGGGCGCTGCTGACAACCGGCCCCATCATGCCGCATGAGGAACTCGGGATCATTCCGCCGAATGTCGCTGTTGAGGTCTTCGTGCCGCAGTCCGAGGTCATGCCCCACGCCCATGCGGTAGTCTGCCATGGTGGTTCGGGAAGCCTTATCGGCGCTCTTGCACAAGGCATTCCCACGGTGGTGGTGCCGCTCTTTGCCGATCAGCCGCATAATGCCGCATCCGTCGCACGGGTGGGAGCGGGCATTTCCGTGTCCGACCGGACGGCGCCGGTTCTCCGGGAGGCCATCGCCCGGGTTCTGAAGGACGAAGACATCCGCCGGACCGCGCGCCGCATCAGCAGCGACATCGCTGGAATGCACGCGTTGGAGACGGCGGCCGAACGCATGGTTGCGCTGGCGGTACGCGCTGCCAGAACTGTAAATTAGCTGAATTACGGTTATGTGGTAGACGGCGCCCGCCTGCGGCATCGCAATTGCTCAGGGCCGGTTGGGGTCACTCTCGACAATTCCGGCCCGACCCCGACATTCTGCTATCCTACCGATAAGCGGCCGATGTTCAAGAGCCAGATCGCCTGATCGCGAACCGACGCTTTTGGCCCGAAGCTGCCGCCCCCCACGACGGTGTTTCGCTCGACGCGACTATGCGGTGAGCCGACGAGCTGAGTGGGCCTGCAAGAGGCCGCGCCGGGCGACGGGCGAGCGGCCACTCGCCCCTACTCCAACCGCGCCACGCTCACCTCCGTGCTGTGGACGGCCGTGCTTTCGCCGAGGTCGGATTTTTCGCCGTGGTGGAGCGCGTTGATGTTGGCGCCTGCCGGATCGAGCTTGGGCCAACGGCCTTTTGGCGCGAGCAGGGTGCCGCGCGGCACGGTGTCGGCGATGGCGAGCGTCATGGCGAGTTGCGCATTCCCGCCTGCGAGCTGCACCGTGTCGCCCGCCGCCAGCCCGGCCGCGCGCGCATCCTCGGGGTGCATGGTGACGCTCGCCGGCCCCAGGCGCGCCGCGATCCGTGCCTCGTTGCCGTAGCTCGAGTTCATCAGCCATTCGTCGGCGGGGGTGAGCAGCCGGTAGCGCCCGTGCGCCGGGCTGGCATCGGCGAGCGGGGCAGGCGCGCGCGAGACGCCGCGCTTCTCGAAGCGGCCGGAGGCGATCTCGATCTTTCCGGAACGCGTGGGGAATTGCAGATCGGCAAAGGCGATTGCCGGCTCCGCGCCGCACTCCACGGTGCCGCGCTCGGCAAGATCGGCGAAGGTGAGGCCGAGGCCGAGCTGGCCCATCAGGGTCGCGAGCATCGCCTCGTCGCTCTC
>JANNSW010000410.1:0-9986 GCA_031403055.1 Hyphomicrobiaceae bacterium
GCCGGTGGTCGCGTACTTTTTGCTGTGCGATTGGGACAAGATGATCGCAACCCTCGACAGCTGGCTGCCGCGCGCCCATGCCGCCACCATTCGCGGCCTCGCAAGCGAGATGAACGAGGTGCTGGCCGGGTTCCTCAGGGGCCAGTTGACGGTCTGCCTCATCCTCGGCGTGCTCTATGCGTTCGCCCTGTCGCTGATCGGCATGAGCTACGCCATTCTGATCGGCCTGGGCGCCGGGATTCTCGGCTTCGTGCCGTTTGCGGGAACCTGGGCGGGACTGCTGCTGTCGCTGGCGGTCGCGTTCTCCCAGTTCTGGCCCGACGACACCTTCCGGATCGTGCTGGTCGCGGCCGTGTTCGCGGCCGGGCAGGCGCTCGAGGGAACCCTCCTTTCGCCCAACATTGTCGGCAAGCACGTCAGGCTGCATCCGGTCTGGCTGATCTTTGCACTGTTCGCCATGGGCTATCTGTTCGGGTTCCTGGGCGTGCTGGTCGCCGTCCCGTTCGCGGCAGCAGCCGGCGTGCTCGGACGTTTTGCGGTCAGGGAGTATCTGGCGAGCGATCTCTTCCAGGCGCCCGCGACGGCTCCTGCTCGCGAAGCTGATCCGCTGCCTGCCGCCGGGGGCGATCCACCATGACGGCGGCGCGCCCCGAGCAACTCGTTCTCGACTTGCCGCACCGGCCGGCGCTGGGGTCGGAGGATTTCATCGTCTCGACCTGCAACGAGGCGGCCGTCGCGATGATCGACCGTTGGCCCGACTGGCCGGGACCAGCGCTCGTCGTCGTGGGCCCTGCGGCCTCCGGCAAGACGCATCTGGCCAGCGTCTGGCGCCATCGCACCGGCGCTGCCATGTGCTCGGCAGCCCAGGCCGACGAGCGCGCGATCCTGGAGATGGCCGAGGCGCGTGCGGGTGTGATCGAGGATATCGATCGCTCGATCACTGACGAGCGGGCGCTCTTTCACCTGCTCAACCTCGCGCGCGAGCAGGCTGGCCACGTGTTGCTGACGGCCAGGTCGCGGCCCGGCGAATGGGCGATCACGCTGCCCGATCTGAGATCGCGGCTGCGCTCGGTGCCGGTCGTGGCGATCGAGCCGCCAGACGAGAGCCTGCTCGCAGCGGTGCTGGTGAAGCTGCTGGCGGATCGCCAGCTGCCGGCAACTCCCCCTGCCGTCAGTCATCTGGTGCGCCACATGGAACGGTCGTTCGAGATGGCGGAGCGGCTCGTGGGCGAGATCGACCGGCTGCTGTGGGAGAAGCCTCGCGAGGTCACCCGCGAGGTGGCAAAGCTCGCGCTGGCTGCGCTGATGCCTCGGACCGACGAAGCGGGTTGAAGATCAGCTCCCGTATTCCTGGACGAGGGCGGGCCGCGGCGGTGAGCACCCGTTCCAACGCGCCCACCCGCCCGAGAGCCGGGAGCCAGAGTCGCGCGCGGCAGCCGCCGGAGTGTGCCGCACCTGGGCACCGGGTCGGCCTGCGGCCGCCCGGTGAGTCGGGTGGAGAGCCAATTGGCCGGATACCGGCTCAGATCTTCACCCGCAGATGAAAGCTTTTCGGACGCGTCAGGGTCTCGTAGCCGACGCGCGAGAGGGTTGCGCCGCGCCCGCTCTCCTTGACGCCGGTCCAGGCGAGCGCCGGGTCCAGGTAGTCGCAGCGGTTCATGTAGACCGTGCCGGTCTCGATCCTCTCGCCGAGCCGCTCGGCCGCACCGGCATCCGAGGTCCAGACGGCGGCGGTCAGGCCATACTGGCTGTCGTTCATCAGTTTCACCGCCTCGTCGTCGCCCGACACCGCCATGATGCCGATCACCGGGCCAAAGCTCTCCTCGCGCATCACGCCCATCTGGTGGGTGACCTCGGTCAGCACCTGCGGCGCCATATAGGGTGAGCCCTTGGCGTCGCGCTTGAAGGACTTGGTGTCGATGTGGGCCTTGGCGCCGCCCCTGACCGCGCTCTCGATCTGGCCGCGCACGAAGTCGGCGGCCTTCGCGTTCACCATCGGTCCGAGCGTCGTCGTTTCGTCGAGCGGCGTTTCGAGCACGTAGGATTTCGTCAGGGCGAGGAAGCCCTCGATGAACTTCGGGTAGATCTTCTTGTCGACATAGATCCGCTCGATGCCGCAGCAGCTCTGGCCCGAATTGAAGAAAGCGCCGTCGACGAGGTTCTCGACCGCATGCTCGAGATTGGCGTCGGCGCGCACATAGGCCGGGTCCTTGCCGCCGAGCTCGAGGCCGACGCCGAGGAAGTGGCCGGCCGCCGCCCGCTCGATCGCGCGCCCGCCCTCGACGGAGCCGGTGAAGTTGACCTGGTTGATGTGGCCCGACTGGATGATGCGGGTGGCCTGCTCGTGGCTCAGCACCAGGTTCTGGAACAGCCCCTTGGGCAGGCCGGCCGCGTCGAGGGCCTGCTGGAAGCGCTCGCCCACCAGCAGGGTCTGCGTGGCGTGCTTGAGGATGACCGCGTTGCCGGCCATCAGCGCCGGCCAGATGGTGTTCACCGCCGTGAGGAACGGATAGTTCCAGGGCGCGATGACGAGCACGGTGCCCAGCGGATCGCGGCGGATGAAGCGCTTGAAGCCGTCCTTGGCGCCGACATCGATGTCGGCCAGCGCCTCGGGGGCGATGGCGAGCATGTGCTCGGCCCGCTCGGTGAAGCCGCGGGCAATCTCGCCGGCGCCATAGCGCACCGGCCGGCCCATCTGCCAGGCGAGCTCCTTGGCGATCTCGTCCTTGGCGGCGTTCATGTGGGCGATGGCGGCGGTCAGGGGCTTGGCCCGCTCGGCGAGGCTGAGCCGGCGCCAGACGGCTTGGGCGGCGCGGGCGGTCTCGAGGGCCTTGTCGATGGCCGCGTCGCTGGCCAGCGGCCGCTCGGCATAGACGGAGCCGTCGACGGGGGAGACGATCTTGGCGGTTGGGGTCATGGGTGGTCGCCTTCTGGTGGAAACACGATACGGCAGTAGGCCTGCCAGGAAGTCCACTGGTCAACGGTTCGTGTTGGGTCGCGGCAAGCCGAGCAGCTCGCGCAGCGTCGTGCCCCGGTACTCGCGCCGGAAGAGATTACGCCGCTGCAATTCGGGCACGATGAGACCGACGAAGTCGTCGACGCCACCCGGCATATAGTGCGGCAGGATGTTAAAGCCGTCGGCGGCACCGGTCGTGAACCACTCCTCCATCTCGTCGGCGATGGACTTGGGCGTACCGACCCGCGTCATGAACCACCATTCGCCGTCGGACATGGCCTCGTAGGTCTGGCGGATGGTCAGGCCTTCCGCCACGGCGCGGTCGAAGAGGGCCCAGGCGGCGCCGCCCAGCTTGTCCTTGGGCGGCTCGAGCGAGCGCGGCAGCGGCGCGTCGATGTCGAGCCCGGAGAGGTCCCCGAGCAGCGGCGCCAGCATGCCGAGCCCGTTCCTCGGGTGCACGAGTTTCCGGATCTGGTCGCGTTTGGCGATGGCCTCGCGCTCTGTCTCGCCGACGATCGGCATGAGGCCGGGCATGATCCGGAGCTCGTCGGCGGTGCGGCCGAGCTCGACCACGCGGGCCTTCGTGGCCCGGTAGGCGGCGCGTGCCAGGGCGAGGTCGCCATTGGTCGGCGCATACTGGATGCTGGCGTAGCGCGCCGCCAAGTCCAAGGCGGCAGGCGACTCGCCGGCGGTGACGATGAGGGGGCAGCCCTGCGGCGAGGGAGCGATGTCGAGGGGCCCCTTCGAGGAGAAGTGAGCCCCCTTGTGGTCGAGGACCTGCATTTTGCCGCGGTCCAGGTAGCGGCCGCTGGCCTTGTCCTGGATGAAGGCGCCGTCCTGCCAGCTCGCCCACAGGCCGCGCACGACGTCGATCGCCTCGTGCGCCCGCCCATAGCGGACCGCCGGCTCGAGGGGTGCGGCAAGCCCGTAGTTGCGCATCTCGTCGGGACTGTAGGAGGTGACCACGTTCCAGCCGGCCCGCCCGCCGCTGACGACGTCGAGCGAGGCCATCATGCGCGCGATCCGGTAGGGGTGCGCATAGGTCGTGGAGATGGTCCCGATCAGCCCGATGTGGCGCGTGAGGGAGGCGAGCGCCGACAGGGCGACGATCTGGTCGAGCTTCACCACGAAATGCTCGAGCGCGATGTCCCGGTTGGGGCTCTCGAGGTTCTCGACCGCCATGATGTCGGCAAAGAAGATGAAATCGAGCTTGGCGCGCTCGGCGTCCCGCGCGGTCTTGGCGAAGGCATCGAGGCTCATCATGCCGTCGTGCGGGAAATCCGGCATCCGCCAGGCGCCCCGATGGTAGCCCAGCTTGTAGACGGAGAGTCCCAGCGACATCTGCTTCGAAGGTTCTGCCATGGCTGCCTCGCTTTCCTCACCGGGGCGCCGCGATCGGTCTGTGGCGCACGCCGCCCGTCGTTCAACCGAGCGAGGGCGCTCTCAAGAAACACATCCAGGCATCACCCGTCATCCCGGACGCCGCGGTCGTGCCGGAGGCGCGTCTCGGCGCTTCTGCGGCGATCCGGGATCCTGGCCACGGGCGCGGCATCTGTAGCTGAGGTCCCAGATCAAAGCCTTTGGCTTTGTCCGGGATGACGGGTGGATGGGGGTGCGCGAGACATTTCCTCCAACGCGCATTCCGGCGCAGCCGGTTGGGAAGCTATTCTGGCCTACAACGACGCCATCCCGGCATCGCCCAGTGCAATGCTCCCCAGCCATGACAGCAGACCATGACGTCGGCACCACCCTCGCCGGAGGCCGCAAGCCGCCTGCGGGTTGAGGTTTGCTGCCCTCGCCTGCCCGGCCGTTGGCGCGCGCAGCGGCCCTCCCCCTCAGCTGCGCTCGAACCCACGCCGCAGCTCCCAGTCGGTGATGCGCCGGTCGTACTCGAACTGCTCCCAGCGGGCGGTGTTGAGGTCGTGGTCGATGGTGGTCTCGCAACAAACCAAGCCGGCCATTTACACCTGAGGCGGGGTGGCCTGCATGAGCTCGATCACACGCCTCAGTTCAGTCAGCTCGACCCGTACGATTTCCCACACGATCTCGCTGTCGACGGCGTGGTAGGAGTGCCTGATCCGGTTGCCGATATCAGCGATCCGCCGCCAAGGGATCGAAGCATGTCGGGCTTTCCAATCATCTGGGATATGCCGGGTCGCTTCGCTGATGATTTCGAGCGAGCGCTCGACGGCGAGTTGCAAGAACCGATCGCTCTTGAAGATTGCCAGATCGATTGCCGCGGTCCGCTGCTGAACCAACTCGATCGAGTCGACGATGTGCCCCAAGCGTTCCGATGGCGTGGGCTTCGCCATCAGAACACCGGGACGAGGTCATCGGCAATCCGTCGGGCGAAGTCTGCCGGCACGGATCGCCTCAATACCACCTGGGCGCCGAGACCAGTTGCCTCTTCGATGAGGAGCGCAACCCCGGAGAGATTGAGGAGGGAAAATCGCACATCGGGTCTAATGTCGATCAACACATCGAGATCGCTGTCGGGGCCAGCGTCGTCGCGCGCACGTGAGCCGAAAATAGCCAAGTGCTGTACCCCTTCCGCATCGAGGGGCAAGCGAGCGCCGTGCAAGCGAGCAATCAGATCCGCCTTCGTCATCGATTGAAAATAGCAGATCAACCCAACCCAGTCATCCGTTTGGACGGGGCAATGAACCGCCAGCACCGCCTGCGACATGGATGCGGGGTTGCCTTCGCTGACGCGACGACACCCTCAGCTCCGCTCGAACCCACGCCGCAGCTCCCAGTCGGTGATGCGCCGGTCGTACTCGAACTGCTCCCATTCGGCAGTGTGGATGTAGTGGTCCATCACGTCCTGGCCAAAGGCCTCGTGCAGCATGGCCGAGCCTTTCATCGTGCCGATCGCCTCGCGCAGGGTTTTGGGGATCTCGCGCAGGTTCTTGGCGGTGTAGGCATCGCCCGCGAACACCGGCTCCAGCTCGAGCTTCTCCTCGATGCCCCTGAGGCCCGCCGCCAGCAGCGCCGCATAGGCGAGATAGGGGTTCAAATCCGCTCCCCCGATCCGGCATTCGACCCGCACGGCCTTGCTCGCCATCCCGCAGACCCGGAAGCCGGCGGTGCGGTTGTCGAACGACCAGATCGAGCGCGTGGGCGCGAAGGTGCCGACCATGAAGCGCTTGTAGGAGTTGACGTAGGGGGCGAGGAACCAGGTAATCTCGCGGGAGTATTTGAGCTGGCCCGCGAGGAAGAAGCGCATCATCTCGCTCATGCCGTGCTCGGCGGTTGGGTCGTAGAACAGCGAATGGCCGTTCTGGTGCCAGAGCGACATGTGGATGTGGGATGAGTTGCCGGCGAGGCCATAGTCCCATTTCGCCATGAAGGTGACGGCCTTGCCCTGGAGGTGGGCGATCTCCTTGATGCCGTTCTTCATGATCACGTGGCGATCGGCCATGTCGAGCACGTCGGAGTAGCGGACGTTGATCTCCTCCTGGCCCGGTCCCCATTCGCCCTTGGAGTTCTCGACCGGGATGCCGGCGCCCATCAGCCCGTTGCGGATCGCCCGCATGAAGGGCTCTTCCTTGGTGGTCTGCAGGATGTGATAGTCCTCGATATAGCGGCCGGCGGTTTTCGCCTGCTTGTAGTGCTTGTCGGCGAGGGCCTCGTAGCTCTCGTCGAACAGGAAGAACTCGAGCTCGGAAGCGGCAAGCGCCTTCATGCCGGTCGCGGCGATCCGCTCGGCCTGCCTTTTCAGGATGCCGCGCGGGGAATGCGGCACGTCGGCGTGAGTGTGATGGTCCTGCACGTCGGCAAGGACGAGCGCGGTGCCCTCGAGCCAGGGAATGCGGCGCAGCGTCGTCATCACCGGCTTCAGGGTGAAATCGCCATAGCCCTTCTCCCAGGAGGCCGCCTTGTAGCCGGGCACCGGCTCCATATCGATGTCCAGCGCCAGCAGATAGTTGCAGGCATGCGTCTCCTCCCAGGCGCCCTCGCAGAAGAACTGGGCATGGAAGCGCTTGCCGATGAGGCGGCCCTGGAGATCGGGAAAACAGACGAGCACGGTGTCGATCTCGCCCTTGTTGGTGAGGGCTTTCAACTCGTCGAGGGTGAGCATGCCTTGCATGATGCGTTTCCTGTGCTCTTGGTTTTTAATGGGGCAGGTCTAGCCGGGTCGCGGAGCAACTCAAAGCGGGCGACGCCGTAAAATGGAAAAGGCCGCGCCTCGGTGGCGCGGCCCCATCTTTCGTCGCAGGCCTAGCTGCGCTCGCCGACAGCCTTCTCCTCGGCCGCGATTTGTGCCTTGCGCTGGGCGATCTCATCGCCGACCGGTGGGCCATTGAAACGCTTGCCGCCGAGCATGAGCGACAGCAATACCATCGCTGCCACCGCTGCGGCGAAGAAGATCGACCCTTCCCGGGCCAAACCGAGGAAGGTATCGCCGCCGCTGATGTCGAAGCCAGCCATGAAGTAGTAGACGACGGCGATTGTCGCCAGCGCCAGGAGCCCGCCAAGGCCCCGGTTGCCCTCCATGGATGCCCAGAACGAGGCGAGGCCGAGCAGCATCACCACGATCAGGTAGAGCACCTTCTCCTGTGGCGGTTGCACGCCGACGAAGATCAGCACCGCACAGCCGATGATGGCGAGGACCGCCACCAGCATCGAGGCCCACCCGAGGCTGAACGGGCCTTTCGTCGACCACGCGCCGCTCATCTCGGCCCGCAGGCCGGCCGCGATCGGCATCAGGTAGGAGAGGTAGAGGAACACGGCGCAACCGGTCGACAGCACCAGGAACGCGCCGCCGTAGAGGGTTGCGAGCACCGACAGGATGCCGCCGACCCAGATGGCGGCACCCGGTGTACGCAACGACGGGCTCACCTTGCGGAGCAAACCCGACATCGGCAGGCCGCCGTCTCGGGCGAACGCGTACATCATGCGCGAGGTCGAAGTCAGGCCGGCGAGCGCACACAGGAAGTTCGACACGACGATCCCGACGATCAGGATCGCCTTCGCCACACCGGGCATGCCCGAACCGGCCATCAACCAGTTGAACGAGCCCCAACCCTGCTTTGCCGCGGCCGTGACGCCATCTACGGTGACCGTCTTGGTGGCATCCAACGGATCCGGCCCGGTCTGGTCGGGCAATGCCAGGACGAAGGCGCAGACCATGATGTAGCCGACCACGAACGACCAGAACACCGAGCGGATCATGCCCTTCGGCACCTCGCGCGGCGCGTTACGCGTCTCCTCGGAGGTATGCGCTGACGCATCGAACCCGGTGATCGTGTAAACGCCGTGCAACAGGCCGATGCCCAGAATGTAGGCTGCGACCGTCGCAGCCGGCCAAACTCCGCCACCCGCATCACCCGTGAAGTTGGTGAAGGTGTAAAGCCGGCTGAAGTCGAGCGACGGCGCAAAGGCGAGGAAGCCGAGCGTCAACAGCACGGCCGTCGCCAGGATCAGGTAGCCGCTGAAATCGGTGAGGATGGTCGTCAGGCGCAGGAAGTAGTGATTGAGGATCGCCTGCAGCGCCGTGATGCCGGCGATGAAGAAAGTCTGCGTGTACCAGCCCTGATCGAACGGCACCGCCGACACCCAGCCCGCCGCTGCCACGTCCCAGCCCATCACTTGAGCGAGGAACAGATCGCGGGTGAGCAGGAACACGCCCATGTTGACCGATGAGACGACGAAGATGAGACCGAGCAGATTGAACCACGCCGCCGCCCAGCCCCAGCCGCGACCACCCAGGATCGAGGCCCAGTGGTAGATGCCGCCCGCGGTCGGATAGGCCGAGGCGATCTGACCCATGGCCGCAGCCACAATCAACGCGAACACGGAAGCGATCGGCCAGCCGATGCCGATCGAGGCGCCGCCGCCTGCCGACAGCGCCGTCGGGAAGGCGGTGATGCCGCCGGCGACGATGCAGATGATGGCGAACGAGATCGCGAAGTTCTGGAACGCGCCCATCCGGCGCGTGAGTTCCTGGGAGTACCCCATCTCATGCAGGACCTTCTTGTCGGCCTGCAACTCTTGGTCTGAATAGCCTTCTTGAGCCATAGCTCCCCCTTCCCTGGGGCCCCAACGGACCCCTCCCTGTGGGCGATCCGCAGTGACCTTCCGAGCGAGGGTCGTTGTTTTCACGGATGCGCGTGAGGCATACTGCCCCAATTCCGCCATCTTTACCAGCACCTCACGCGATTGATGAGACGCAAACTGATGGTTCGCTTTGGGCGGTTGCTCGCAGCGAGCCGGCGCAGGCGCTGTCAGGGCGCTTTCAGCAACTCGCTCAGAAGCGTTTGACCGCCGAGCTGGCGCGTCGCATCCTCGAAATGCTGCCGGAAGGCTTCGCCGAGCGCGCTGTCACGGCCGATACCTCGCGCATATTCAACGAAGTAGCGCAAATCTTTCTCCGCATTCTCGACGCTGAACAGATATCCCCGGTAATCGCCCTTCAAGGCCGGCACAATGATGCGCTCGAGGCTGCCGGAGCGGGCAGCGCCTCCCATGTTGACCTCGTAGAGCTTCTGCCAGTCCAGTCCCTCCGCACGGGCGATGCGGTAGGCTTCGGCGACGAGCGCGGCCTGGCCGAGCGCGAGCAGATTGTTGAGGAGCTTGGCACGCATCGCCGCTCCGACCGGGCCCATGTGCACCGCGATCTTCGAGTAGCAACGCGCCCAGGGCTCGACCCGGGCGAAATCAGCCGCGCTCGCCCCGACCAGGGTCGCGAGCTCGCCGGCCGCCGCCTGCTGTGCGCCCCCGCCCATGGGGGCATCGACATAGCTCGCTCCGGTCGCGGCGACGCGCTCGGCCAAGCGTATCGTCGAGCCTGGATCGGACGTGCCGGTGTCGATCACGATCTGGCCCGGTTTCAAGCTCGGCAGCATCGCCTCCACCGCCCCCTCGACCTGTCCGGAGTTGGCGACGCAGATGAAAATCGCGTCCTGCCCGGCGGGCATCGCGGCGATGGTGCCGACCTCGCGGGCGCCCTTCGACACCAGGTCCTCGACCGGCTGGCGGTTGCGATGGGCCCAGACCGTGACCGCATGGCCCTTCGCCAGCAGATTGG
>JANNSW010000411.1:0-2218 GCA_031403055.1 Hyphomicrobiaceae bacterium
GATGAAACCCGACGCACATGACGGCTCTGCATCGACCGCGTCGCAAACGAGCACCGCCATGTCGCGCCCGGACATCGCGCCCCAGTGCCGTTCCGCGACACTCCGGCCGCCACTCGAACGCCCTGAGCCTGCGGAAGGATCACCATGAACGAGATGTCACCCACGCCCGAGGCCTTTGCGGAGGCCAAGGACGCGCTCGTCCTGTTCATGCCGTCGGGCCGGCGCGGACGCTTTCCAGTCGGCACGCCCGTCCTGCAGGCCGCCCGCTCGCTCGGCGTCTATGTGGAATCGGTCTGCGGCGGACGCGGCATCTGCGGCCGTTGCCAGGTGGAGGTGGCCGAAGGCCATTTCGCCAAGCACGGCATCTCCTCGGCCAAGGCCAACCTCTCCACCTTCTCGCAGACCGAGGAGCGTTACAAGCGCCTGCGCTCGCTCGCGCCCGAGCGGCGGCTGTCGTGCTCGGCCAAGATCCAGGGCGACCTCGTCATCGACGTGCCCCAGGATGTCCAGGTCAACGCCCAGGTCGTGCGCAAGGCGGCCGGCGATCGCGTGATCGAGCGCGATATCGCGACCCGCCTCTGCTACGTCGAGGTCGAGCAGCCCGACATGCACATGCCGCTCGGCGACCTGGAGCGGCTGTTCGCCTCCCTGAAGAGGGAATGGCAGATCGAGAGCCCCAAGGTCGATTTCCACCTGCTGCCGCGCGTCCAGCAGATCCTCAGGAAGGGCGAGTGGAAGGTGACGGCTGCGATCAACGACGATGGCGGCCGGCCGACCGTGATCGCGCTGTGGCCGGGCTTCCACAACGAGGCCTACGGCCTTGCCGTCGACATCGGCTCGACCACCATCGCCATGCACCTCGTCTCGCTGCTGTCCGGGCGGGTCCTGACTTCTTCAGGCACATCCAACCCGCAGATCCGCTTCGGCGAGGATCTGATGAGCCGGGTGTCCTACGTGATGATGAACCCGGACGGGCGGCCAGCCCTCACCGACAGCGTCCGCGAGGCGATCAAGGGTATGATCGGCAAGGTGACGGCGGAGGCCGGGGTGAAAGCGGATGACATCCTGGAAGCCGTGTTCGTCGGCAATCCGATCATGCATCACCTGTTCCTCGGCATCGATCCGACCGAGCTCGGCGGCGCCCCGTTCGCGCTCGCGACCTCGTCCGCGCGCAATTTCAAGGCGACCGACATCGGCTTGCCGATCAACGAAGGAGGCCGCGTCTACACGTTGCCCTGCATTGCCGGCCATGTCGGTGCGGATGCGGCCGGCGCAACGCTCGCCGAGGCGCCGCACAAGGGCGACGAGATCACCCTGCTCGTCGACATCGGGACCAACGCCGAGATCGTGCTCGGCAATCGCCACCGCATCGTCGCCGCCTCCTCACCGACCGGTCCCGCCTTCGAGGGCGCCCAGATCACCGCCGGCCAGCGCGCCGCGCCCGGCGCCATCGAGCGCGTGCGCATCGATGCCGCGACCCTCGAGCCGCGCATCAAAATCATCGGCGTCGAGGAATGGTCGGACGACCCGGCCTTTGCCGGGAAGGCGGCCCAGTTCGGCGTCACCGGCATCTGCGGCTCCGGCATCATCGAGGTGATCGCCGAGATGTTCCTCTCCGGTATCATCACCGAGGACGGTGTCGTCAGCGGCGCCGTGGCGGCCCGCACGGACCGGATCATCGCCGACGGGCGAACTTTTTCCTACGTGCTCTGGCGCGGCGAGCAGACCCATGTGATCACCCAGAACGACGTGCGCGCGATCCAGCTGGCGAAGGCCGCGCTCTATGCGGGCGTGAAGCTGCTGATCGACAAGCTCGGCATCGAGAAGGTCGATCGCATCAAGCTCGCGGGCGCGTTCGGCTCCTTCATCGATCCGAAGTTCGCGATGGTGCTGGGCCTGATCCCCGATTGCGACCTGTCCAAAGTCGCAGCCGTCGGCAATGCGGCCGGCACCGGCGCTCGTATGGCTCTGCTCAATCGCGGTCACCGGCGCGAGATCGAGGAGCTGGTCGGGCGAATCGAGAAGATCGAGACCGCCTTGGAGCCGAAGTTCCAGGAGCACTTCGTCTATGCGATGGCCTTGCCCAACAAGGTCGACACCTTCCCCAACCTCGAGGCCGAGCTGAAGCTGCCCGAGCGGACGGCGGGAGCGGCGGCAGGGGAGGGCGCTGGGCGCCGGGGCGGGCGGCGGCGGGGTTGAGCGCAACTTGTCCATGGTC